>JAIRZG010000034.1 GCA_031267345.1 Zoogloeaceae bacterium | reverse complement strand
CTCCTGCCCTGTGGGCAAGGCGTTGTCGAATTCTAGATGCGCGGGCTTCATGGTTGTGCCATCCCTGTAAGCTTTAGCGAAGCGCCACGCGCTCCGCCCGCCGGAGCCGCATGTCGTTGCGCTGCAATTGATGCCTGGAAAAAATTATGGAAGAAGTCTGCTGAAATGTCAATAAATAAGATTTATTATCATTCAATGGGTGGCGGATGCGCCTGCCCCGTCCCGCCAGACAGGCCGTCCCATCCCATATCCGGGGTCATCGACCTGCACGGCATCGCCGATTTTGAAAATGTCGCCGATGGCGTCAAGTACACCCTCCAAGCTAGACGCGCGTTCGCTTGAGACCGCTTCGAGCAGTTGCGCGATCAAGGCGGGCGTGATGTTTTCGTCGATGACGCTCAACAGGCGGTAGACGCTCAGGCTGTCCGTCATTTGCCCCGATCCATGCCCCAGCGTGTTGCCCGAAAGCGGATATTGCTCGATAAATACCGGTCGTGCCCGCCTTGTTGCTGCAACCCGAAGAACAGGTTATGGGTGATGAATTCCGGCATTTCAGAACGCCGGAAAGCGCTTGGTCGAATACGACCGTGCGCACAATTTCATAACCCGCCCGTTGGTTTCTGTTCGCGGTTGCTGCCCGCCACCAGCGCGATTTCGTACAAACGGCATTCCAGCGGGCCGTTCATCAGCGGGATTTTGCGGGAAGGTTTCAAGCGCAGGAGTTTGGGAAAGCGGTTGTCGGCGGTCAAAAAGAAGGCGCGCCAGCCGGGAAACTGACGTTTCAGTACGCCGCTCATCGCCGGGTAAAGTTCGGCAAGCTGGTCAAGCTCGCCCATGCGTTCGCCATAGGGCGGATTGGCGATCAGGATGCCCGTCCCGGCGGGCGCGACGAGATCGGAAAAATCCCGCTCCGCCACTTCCACCGCGCCTTCAAGTCCCGCCGCGCGCAGGTTATGGCGCGTGGCGCGCACCGCTTTTTTATCCTTGTCGCTGGCCCAAAGTTGCAAAAAGCGCGTCTCCTGCACCGCGTTCAACGCCGCGTTGCGCACCGATTGCCAGACTTCGCGCCGGTAAGTCTTCAGCGCCTCAAAACCGAAACACACTCGCTCCAGACCCGGCGCGCGCGACAGGGCCATGCAGGCGGCTTCGAGCAGGAAGGCGCCGCTGCCGCACATGGGATCGACCAGCGGCATTCCCGGTTGCCAGCCGGTAAGGCGCAGAATACCCGCCGCCAGATTCTCCTTCAGCGGCGCTTCCACACTGGCGCGACGCAAACCCCGTTGCCACAGGGGCGCGCCGGAAGTATCCAGATACAGCGTACAGGTTTGCGCGGTGAGAAAAACCTGCACCCGCACCTCCGGCGCGCGGGTATCCACACTCGGACGCTCGCCGCAGTCATCGCGAAAACGGTCGCACAGCGCATCCTTGACCCGCAAGGTGACGAAATCGACGCTCTTCAACGGCGAATGATGGGCGGTCGTCTGGACGCGAAACGTGCTGGTGACGGCGAAATACTGTTCCCAGGGCTGCCGGAAAGCCAGACGATAAATGTCTTCCTCGCGCTCATAGGGCGCTTCGGCAAGACGCCAGAGGATGCGGGTCGCCAGCCGCGAATGCAGATTGGCGCGGTAGCAGGTCGCCCAGTCGCCGCCAAAGGCAACGCCGCCGTGGACGCCATGGGTTGCTTGCGCGCCCGCCGCGTCCAGTTCTTCGACCAGCAGGTTTTCCAGTCCGCGCGGACAGGGGGCAAAAAAATGTTCCATGTCAGAAAGGTTGTTTCAGAACGACCAGCAAGACAATCGCCAGCAAAATAAAGGTGGGCGCTTCGTTGAAAAACCGGAACCAGCGATGCGAACGCCGGTTTTTCCCCGTCTGAAAACGGCGCAGCAACAGGCCGCAATAAAAATTGTAGGCGACCAGCAAGACGACCAGCAGGAGCTTGATATGCAGCCAGAGGCCGACAAAGCCGTAGCCCAGCCACAACCACAGTCCCAACGCCAGCGCCAGCGCGCCCAGCGGCGTCATGAAGCGATAAAGTTTGCGCGCCATGGTCAGCAGGCGCGTCCGTTCGGCTTCGGCTTCCGGCGGGATCATCGCCAGATTGACAAAAATGCGCGGCAGATAAAACAGTCCGGCGAACCAGGAAATGACAAAAAAAATATGCAGGGCTTTGAGAATGAGCACGGGGAAAATTCCTTGAAAACAGCAATCACGATACAGGATTCAGGTCGATTCGGGGATACAACAGGCGCAGACGCAGTTCGCAGGTCAGGCGGACATTCCTGATGCGGCGGGATTCCTGCATGAAACTGGATTGCGTCGGGGAAAGTCGTTGCTGCAAGTCCGCCCGCGAACAGCGCGGCGGACGCGGCAGACGCAGGTAATCCGCCACGGCGTCAAAATAATCGCCCATCCTCAAATCGCTTGTATCCACCACATTGAAGCTGCGTCCCGCGCCACCCCAAAACAGGGCGCGGCAACAGGCGCGCGCCAGATCATCGGCGTGGATGTGGTTGCTGTAGACATCTTCGGCGGCAAAGAGCGCGGGCAATCCGGCTTCCAGCCGCGCGCGCGGCAGACGTTCGCCTTCGCCCTGCCCGTCTTTTGTGGCGTAAATCCCCGGCGCGCGCAACAGCACGATGGAGACCTGATGCGTCCGGCCCCAACGCCGCAGACAGTTTTCCGCATCCAGCCGACGGCGGGCGCGCGCCGAATGCGGGCGGCGCGGCTGCGTTTCATCAATCAGCGCCCCGCCGCAATCGCCGTAGACGCCGGTTGTGCTCACATACACCAGTCGCCGTGGTAGACTCCCGCTCCGACTCAAGGCCGCCAACAGATGCCGGGTGCGCTCATCCCGCACGCCTTCCGCTTGCGGCGGCGCAAGGTGCAACACCCGATCCGCGAGTCCCGCCAGACGCGCCAGACTTTGCGGCTGATCCAGGTCGCCCGTGACCGGATGCGCGCCCAGTCTGCGCCAGTCCTCCGCCGGGGCTTTTTCCGGGCGCACCAGCGCGAACACGCGGAAGCGTTGCGCGAGCCAGGTAACGGCGCGACGGGCGACATCCCCGCCGCCAACGATTAACAATTTTTGCACGAGCGGCATTTTAGCCTATCCGCGCTCACCCACGCTTTCGAGACCCATGAGTTACCAAATCACCCTGCAACCCGGCGCGCTCCAATACGCCGCCGAAACCGACGAAACCCTGCTGGAGGCCGCCCTGCGACAAGGCGTCACCCTTCCCTACGGCTGTAAAAACGGCGCCTGCTGCGCCTGCAAAACCCGACTCATCCGCGGCGACGCGGATCGGGGCGCGTACCAACCCCACGCTTTGACCGCCCACGAAATCAAGGAAGGCAAGCTCCTGCTCTGCACCGCCTATGCCCGCAGCGATCTGACGCTGGAAAACCATCAGGCGACGCGCGCAGGCGAGATTCCGGTAAAACTCATGCCTGCGCGCGTGGAAGTCCTGCGCCGCGTCGCCCATGATGTCATCCTCCTTTCCCTGCGTCTGCCCGCAACGGAAACTTTCACCTTTCGCGCCGGACAATACATCGACATCCTGTTGCCGGAAGGCCGGCGGCGCAGTTATTCCATCGCCAACGCGCCAGAGCAGGAAGGCGTGTTGGAACTGCACATTCGCCGCGTTCCCGGCGGTCGCTTTACCGGACAGGTATTTGAACAGATGAAAATCAAGGACATCCTGCGTTTTGACGGGCCGCATGGCGGTTTCTTTTTGCGCGAGGAAAGCGACAAACCTGCTATCCTCATCGCCAGCGGAACCGGCTTCGCGCCGATCAAGGCCATCGTCGAACACGCGCTGGCGCAAAACCTCACCCGTCCCCTACGGATTTACTGGGGCTGCCGCGCGCAGGCCGACCTGTATCTTCCCGTCCTGCCCACGACCTGGGCTGCCGAACAGCCGCATATCCGCTTCACTCCGGTGCTTTCCGCCGCCGACGCAAGCTGGCAGGGGCGAACCGGCTTTGTGCACCAAGCGGTCATGGCGGATTATCCGGATCTTTCCCAACACGAAGTCTATGCCTGCGGCAACCCGGCGATGATCGACAGCGCGCGGCAGGAACTCACCACCCGCTGCCATCTGCCGGAAGCGGCGTTTTTCGCCGATGCCTTTACCTTCAACGCGTAAGCCTTGAGCGCCGCCGATTCCCTGACTGTCCTTTTTTCCCCGGAAGGCCCGCTGGCGGCGAGTATTCCGGGCTTTCGGCTGCGCGCGCAGCAAGTGGAGATGGCGGAGCGCATTCAGGCGGCGATTGCCGCGCAAAAAATTTTCATCGCCGAGGCCGGAACCGGAACCGGCAAGACCTTTGCCTATCTCGCGCCCGTGCTCGCCTCCGGCGGCAAGGTGATTATTTCCACCGGCACCAAGACCTTGCAGGATCAACTGTTCAACAAGGATCTGCCTCTTGTGCGCGAGGCATTGAAGGCGCCGATACAGGTGGCGCTGTTGAAAGGCCGCGCCAATTACGTCTGTCATTATTATTTGCGGCGGGCGGCGACGGAAGGACGCTTTCACAGTCGGGAAGAAGTCGGGCATCTGGCGGCTATCCAGCGTTTTTCCAAGCATACGCAAAACGGCGACAAGGCCGAATGCAGCGCCGTGCCGGAAAGTTCTCCGGTCTGGGCGCAAGTAACCTCCACCCGCGACAACTGTCTGGGACAGGAATGCCCGGATCACAAGGACTGCCATGTGCTCGCCGCGCGCAAGGCGGCGATGGACGCGGATCTGGTGGTCGTCAATCATCACCTCTTTTTTGCCGACGTGATGCTGCGCGACGAAGGCATGGCGGAACTTCTGCCCGCCTGCAACACGGTGATTTTTGACGAAGCGCACCAGTTGCCGGAAATCGCCGCCCTGTTTTTCGGCGACAGCGTTTCCACCAGCCAGATTCTGGATCTGGCGCGCGACGGCAAGGCGGAAGGACTGGTGGGCGCGCGCGATTGCCGGGACTTACAGGAGAGTTTATCCGCGCTGGAAAAGGCGGCGAAGGATTTGCGCCTCGCGGCGGGCGTGGAAGGCGGACGTTTTTCCGCCCGCCAACTGGAAACCACCCCCGGTTTCGACAGCGCCCTGCAACAACTTTTGCAACAGTTTGAAGCGACGGCGGCAATCCTCAAAACACAGGCGGAACGCTCCGAAGGACTGGAAAAATGCTGGCAACGACTGCTGGAACTCGAAGCGCGTTTTACGGCCTGGCAAAGCAACACGCCCATAAGCGAAGACGCCGGTTCCGCCAGCAAAAAGGTGCGCTGGGGCGAGACCTTCGGGCCATCCCTGCAACTCAACGCCACGCCGTTGTCGGTCGCCGACATTTTTACGCGCCAGATGGGCGGTCATCCGCGCGCCTGGATTTTTACCTCCGCCACGCTCGCCGTGCAGGGGCGTTTTGACCATTATCAGGCGGAGCTGGGCTTGCTGGAGGCCGAAACCGGCTGCTGGGACAGTCCCTTCGACTACGCGCGACAAGCCCTGCTCTACGCGCCGCAAGGCTTGCCCGAACCCAATTCCCCAAGCTACACGGAAGCGGTCGCGGCAGCCGCCTTGCCTCTGGCGCGCGTCGCGCGCGGCGGCGTATTTTTTCTGTGCACCAGCCTGAAGGCCATGCGCCGCATCCACGAATTGCTGCAACAGGATTTAAGCGAACACTGGCCGGACGAAGCCACGCGCCCGCCGCTGTTTTTGCAGGGCGAATGCGGCAAAAATGAATTGCTGGAACGCTTCCGCCGGGCCGGAAACGGCATTCTGGTCGGTAGCCAGAGTTTTTGGGAAGGCGTCGATGTGCGTGGCGACGCCCTGTCTTTGGTGGTCATCGACAAGCTCCCCTTCGCCCCGCCCGATGATCCGGTGCTGGCGGCGCGCATCGAGGAAATGCGAAAAGCCGGACGCAACGCCTTCATGGAATACCAGTTGCCGCGCGCCGTCATCAGCGTCAAACAGGGCGCAGGCCGCCTGATTCGCACCGAATCCGACAAAGGCGTCCTGATGATCTGCGACCCGCGCATGTTGAATAAACCCTACGGACGCCGCGTCTGGCGCAGCCTGCCGCCCATGCGACGCACCCGCGAACTCGCCGTGGCGCTGGAATTTTTTCAGACGACAACCCTTGCGGGCGGCAATTGCGCCCGTGGCGCGGAGGATGCTCCAAACTGAACGCGAATCCTGCCGCGTCCATAATTTCCAAAAACGCCGCTGAACAAGGATTCCCCTTTGGCGCTACGCAGGGTAAATGCGCTAAACTTGCCCAGAAACCGAAAATAAAGAGCAACCAATTAGCGACAGGCATTCATGCCTGTCGCTGTAAACGAAGCTGGAAGGGGTTTCTCTCCCCTCCCAAGTCGCTATGGTTGAAACCCCGGCCTGAAGGGCGCGGTTTCAACCGGAGTTGGTTTTACGATGAATGACGCGCCCCAAAGAGACTCGATTGACTGGAACGCATTGAATGCCTGCCTTGCCGCTGACGGGCTGAACGCATTCGCTTTGCAGCAAAACCATCCGCACCTTTTTGCCGCCGCGCCGGTATTTGTCGCCGCAGCGGAAATTGAACTCATCGCCCGTCTGATTGCCGCCATTGAAACGGTTGTCGCCCTGCCGTCCTACAGGAACGCCGTGCTGGCGAAAGCGCCGGAAATGGCGTGGCGCGATCCCGGTTATCCGGCGGTCTGTATGGGCTATGACTTTCATTTGACGCCAGCGGGGCCGCAGTTGATTGAGATCAACACCAACGCGGGCGGGCTGCTGCTGAATACATTGCTGGCGCGTTCGCAAGGCGAAAATGGACGCGATGTGGAATTTGCGACGCTCGCCATGTTTCAAACGGTTTGGGGCGAACGAACACCGCGATGCCTCGCCATTGTCGATAGCAATCCGGCGCAACAATACCTCGCGCCGGAGTTTCATCTGTTCCGCCGCCTGTTCACCGCTGCGGGGATTGACGCGCGGATTGCCGACCCCGCCGAATTGACCTGGGACGGACAACATCTGCGCCACGCGCGCGGGGTAGTGGAGGCAGTCTATAACCGCCTCACCGATTTTGCGCTCTCCAGACCGGAACACGCCGCCCTTGCCGCCGCGTATCGGGAAAACGCCATTATCCTGACGCCGCATCCGCACGCGCACGCCCTGTACGCCGACAAGCGCAATCTTTGTTTGCTCTCCGATCCCGACTGGCTCGCTGAAAACGGCATTGCCGCCGATCTGCGACAAACGCTGCTGGCGGGCATTCCGCGCACACGGGAAGTCAGGCCGGAGGCTGCCGAAAGCCTTTGGCGGACGCGCAAAAGCCGCTTTTTCAAACCCGCCGACGGCTTCGGCAGCCGCGCCGCCTACCGGGGCGACAAGCTCACGCGCCGGGTGTTCGGGGAAATCCTGCAAGGCCGCTACGTCGCCCAGGATTTTGTTCCTTCCGCCACCTGTCGCCTCACGCCGTCCGGCGCGGACGCGGCGCAGGAACTGAAATTCGATCTCCGCGCCTATGCCTTTCAAGGCCGCATTCAGCTGCTTGCCGCCCGCCTGTATCAAGGACAGACCACCAACATGCGTACACCGGGCGGAGGGTTTGCGCGGGTCGGAATCAAGGGGAGGGGGAAATGAAAAAGGGGAATGTGGATAACCGTATCTACGCCATTCGCGCGCGCAAGGCGTTGCGTTGAATGGTCAGGCGCGATCGCCGCTTATGCGGGCAAGGATTTGCGTGATCAGGGCGGACTGGTTCATGCTGTAAAAATGCAGGCCGGGCGCGCCGCTTTGCAGGAGGCGGCGGCAGAGTTCGCTGACGACTTCGATGCCATAGGCGCGGATGGAAGCGGTATCGTCGCCGTAGCTTTCAATTTTCTTGCGGAGCCAGCGCGGAATTTCCGCGCCGCAGGCGTCCGAAAAACGCGCCAGACGGGAAAAATTGTTGATGGGCATGATGCCGGGGACAACGGGAATGGTCACGCCCAGTTTTTGCGCTTCGTCTACAAAACGAAAGTAGGCGTCGGCGTTGTAAAAATATTGGGTGATGGCGCCGTCGGCCCCTGACTTGACCTTGCGGGCGAAGTTTTGCAGGTCGTCGACGGGGCTTTTGGCTTGCGGATGCCATTCCGGGTAGGCGGCGACGTCGATGTGGAACCAGTCGCCGGTTTCGGCGCGGATGAATTCGACCAGTTCATTGGCGTGGCGCAGTTCGCCCATGTCCGCCATGCCGGAAGAAAGGTCTCCGCGCAGGGCGACGAGGCGGCGGATGTTGGCGGTCTTGAAGTCGGCCAGCATGACGCGGATGTCCGCGCGGGAAGCGCCGATGCAGGAAAGGTGCGGCACGGCCAGATGGCCTTCGGCGGCGATTTCCCGAATTACGTTAAAGGTGCGTTCGCGGGTTGAGCCGCCCGCGCCGTAGGTCACGGAGAAAAAGTCGGGGTTGAGCCTTGCCAGCAGGGCGCGTTCCGCTTTCAGCTTTTCTGCGCCTTCCGGCGTTTGCGGGGGGAAAAACTCGATGGAAAAATCAGGGTTCATGGCTTGCCTGTCCAGATAAAAAATTCGTGATTGCCGTCGCTGCCGGTGAGGGAACTGGCGAACCATTGTTGCACGTCAAGACCGAGATCGGCGCAGCAACGGCGCAGTCTGGCTTCGACTTCGGCGTACAGGCGATCATCGCGCACAATGCCGCCTTTGCCGACCCCTTTGGGGCCGACCTCGAACTGGGGCTTGACCAACAACAGCATTTGCCCGTCCGCCGCGAGCAGCGGCGGCAGACGCGGCAGAATCAGGGTGAGCGAAATGAAACTGACATCGGCGACGATGCGCTCGAAGCCCTTGGACGGCAAAGCGTCCGCCAGGTCGGCGGCAGTGAGCGTCCGGCAGTTTATTCCGGTAAAGGCGCGCACACGCGGGTCGGTCAGGAGTTTGGGGTGCAGTTGATGGCGCCCCACATCCACGCCCACCACCTGCGCCGCGCCCGCTGCCAGAAGGCAATCGGTGAAGCCGCCGGTGGATTGCCCCACATCCAGACAGCGGCAACCCGCCACCGACATCCGGGTATGCGCCAGCGCGCCCGCGAGCTTGTCGCCGCCACGGGAAACAAAGGCGCAACGGGCGTTTTCCGTCAAGGTCAGGCGACTGTTTTGCGGCAATTCCTGCGCTGGTTTGTGGATGAGGCTGTCGGCATGGCGCGCCTTGCCCGATTTGATCAGATGTTGCGCTTCGGCGCGCGAACAGTTGAGTTGCGTCGCCAGCAGCACATCCGCGCGTACTCCGCCACTGGCGACCGGCGCGGATGCAGGCGGACTTTCCCGCGCGGCGGCGGGATTGGACTTGTGTTGTCGGGCATGAAAGGCGTTCATGCTCATGGTGAAAACCGCATTCTGGTCGTGTCATTGAAAGGCGTCATTTTGCCGTATTCCTGCCACGCCTGTCTGCTGTCCTGATTGCGCAAACCGACATGTTCGGGTAAAACGTTTTCGGTTGTTTAGTGGAAACCGCTCATGCCCCTGTCTTCCCCGTCCGGATTCTCCGTCATCATTTGCAGCATGGACGCGCTCAAGTTCGCGCAGGCCAGCATGAATTACGAACGTCTGCTGGCGGGATACCCGCATGAAATCATCGGCATTCACGACGCGACCTCGCTGGCGGAAGGCTATAACCGGGGCATGGCGCGGGCGGGCGGCGATATCCTGATTTTCTCGCACGACGACGTGCTCATCCTCGACACCGGATTCGCCGCCAAAACCAGTGCGCGTTTGCAAGACCATGATCTGCTGGGGTTCTGCGGCACAGACCTGTTGCTGGGACCTGGCTGGGTTGGCGCGGGGCCGCCGCATCTTGTCGGCGCGGTCGCGCATGTCCAGGAACGCGCCCTGCTGCTGACCGTATACGGTATCGCGGATTGGCCGGTGGCGGGCAACATCCAGGCACTGGATGGCTTTTGCCTGATGACGACCCGCGTCGCCGCGCGGGCGACGGGGTTTGACGCCGATGCTTTTGACGGCTTCCATCTTTATGATCTGGATTTCAGTTTTGCCGCGCATCTGGCCGGATACCGTTTGGGGGTTTGCTGCGACATGCCGCTGATTCACGCTTCTACTGGAAATTTCCGCGCGCCGCAATTCGCCCGCGCCGCCCAACGCTTCGCGCGAAAATACGCCGCGCATTTGCCGGACATTCCGGTCTACGACGGTTCCAAGGGAAAAGCCACGCTGTTTCAGGATTATCATGCCGTTGTCAATACCTGGACAGAAGACATCCTGAAACGCGCCGCTTACCGGCACAGCCAGCAACCTTCACGCAAACCTGTTGACACGGATTTATCACATGGGACATAACTTTCCCCTCATCACCACCATCGCCGCCGGTTTCGGCATTGCGCTGGCGCTGGGTTTTCTGGCGACGCGGCTGCATTTTTCCGCTATCGTCGGCTATCTCGTGGCGGGCATCATCATCGGGCCGGGAACGCCGGGGTTTGTGGCGGATGTGGAAATCGCCTCGCAATTGTCGGAAATCGGCGTGATGCTGCTGATGTTTGGCGTCGGGCTGCATTTTTCGCCGGGCGATCTGTTGAGCGTTCGCCGCATCGCCATCCCCGGCGCGCTGACGCAAATGGGACTGGCGACGGTGCTGGGCGCGGTGCTGGCCCGATTCTGGGGTTGGTCATGGGGCGAGGCGCTGGTGCTGGGATTGTCGCTGTCCTGCGCCAGCACCGTGGTGCTGTTGAAAGCGCTGGAAGCGCACAATGTCCTGAAAACCATGAACGGGCGCATCGCCGTGGGCTGGCTGGTCATGGAAGACCTGGCGACCGTGCTGGTGCTGGTGCTGTTGCCGCCGCTGGCGGGCGTGTCGGGCGGATCAGCAGAGATCGGCGCGGCGACGGAAAGCTCGCTCACCACGACCCTGATGCGCGTCTTTTTTGAAGTCGCCGCCTTCATCGCCCTGATGATGGTCGCCGGAAGGCGCGTCGTGCCTTGGTTGTTGCGGCATGTGGCGCGCACCGGATCGCGCGAACTGTTTACGCTGGCGGTCATCGCCACCGCCATCGGCATTGCCTACGGCGCGACGGCGATGTTCCATGTCTCCTTTGCGCTGGGCGCGTTTTTCGCGGGCATGGTGATGCGCGAATCCCCCTACAGCCACCGCGCCGCGCAGGAATCTCTGCCGCTGCGCGACGCTTTTTCCGTGCTCTTTTTTGTCGCCGTGGGGATGCTCTTTGAACCAAAAATCCTGTTTTCCGCGCCCTGGCAATTGCTGGGCGTAGTCGCCGTCATCATCTTCGGCAAGGCGTTCGCGGCGCTGGCGCTGGTGCTGGCTTTTCGCTATCCGCTCAACACCGCGCTGGTGGTCGCCGCCAGTCTGGCGCAGATCGGCGAATTTTCCTTCATCCTCGCCAACCTGGGATTGAGCCTGAAATTGTTGCCGCCCGATGGCATGAGCCTGATTCTGGCGGGCGCGCTGATTTCCATTGCCCTGAATCCCTTTATTTTCGCCGCCATCGCGCCGTTGCAACGCTGGTTGCTGAGACGTTCGAGTCTGGCGCGACAACTGGCGCGACGGGAAGACCCGTTCGCGCAATTGCCGATGAGCACGGCGCGCAAATATCTGGAAGGCCAGGTGGTGCTGGTCGGCTTTGGTCGCGTTGGCGCCCGCATCGCCCGCGCGCTGAAGGCCGAGGATATTCCCTACGTGGTGGTCGAACAGAACCGTGAGCGCGTCGAAGACCTGCGTAAACGCGGACTAGTGGCAGTCTGCGGCAACGCGGCGGAACCGGCGGTGCTGATTCAAGCGCACATCGCCCGCGCCGCCATGCTGGTGATCGCCTCGCATACGCCGATGGACGTGCGCGCCATGACCGAAATCGCGCGCGCCCTGAATCCCGGCATCGAAATCGTGATCAGAACCCACAGCGAAGACGAATCCGATCTCATGCGTCAGGAAAGTTTTGGCGCGGTGTTTTTTGCCGATGAGGAACTGGCGCGCGGCATGATCCGGCACGTGCTGGATGACTTCAAAAAGCGGGAAATCACCAACAACCCACCCAGTATTTCAGGAACCGATCATGCCGCGCGGCCTTAGCCTTGCCGCCTTTTTCGGCGTTGGCGCGGGCGCGGCGCTGGGCGCGTGGGTGCGCTGGCTGTTGGGCGCGTTCCTCAATCCCCTGCTGCCCGCCATCCCGTTGGGCACATTGGCGGCGAATCTCCTGGGTGGTTATCTCGTGGGCGTGGCGCTGGGCTTTTTTCATCTACATGTCGAGGTTGCGCCCGCCATCAAACTCTTTGTCATTACCGGCGTACTCGGCGGCCTGACCACCTTTTCCAGCTTTTCCGCCGAAACCGTGGAACGCCTGCACGCCGGTCAATACGCGCTGGCCTTCGTCTTGACCACGCTCCACCTTTTCGGCTCCCTCATCATGACCTGGCTGGGCCTACTCAGTGTCCGGTGATCAGGGGACGGAAGACAAAGGGCAGTTCAGTCACCGGCGGCTGCGCCGCCGCGTTTTGGCGGTCTTCCGTCCTCCGTCTTCTGTCCCCTGATTGTGGTAGGCTTGGCGTCCTTTGCTCCCTGTAGTTCAATGGATAGAACAAGCGCCTCCTAAGCGCTAGATACAGGTTCGATTCCTGTCAGGGGGACTGGAGATCACAAGCGGATAACGCCTCATCCGCTGGCGGCGTTCGGGTTGTCGCGGATGCCATGCGTTCCCCTGACATGTTCCGCAGAGGCGGTGGAGGGTTGTCGGGCGCGGGCGGCGAGTTCGTTCAGGATGCCGCATTGGCGGGTTTTCTGGGCGCTCGTGCAGGTTTTCCGCAGGTTCCGGAGTTGCTGTTTCAGACTTTGCAGGGTCTTGATGCGGCGGGTCACATGCCCGATGTGGGCTTCCAGCAATGCGTCGACCCCGGCGCAGTTTTCGTCGGGCGCGTCCGCAAAGCGCAGCAATGTCCGGATTTCGTCTAGGCTCATGTCCAGTCCCCGGCAATGCCGGATAAAAGAAAGCCGCCTGACGTGTTTATCACCATAGACGCGATAATTGCTTTCCGTGCGCGTCGTCTCCGGCAGCAGGCCCGCGCGCTCGTAGTAGCGTACGGTTTCCACCTGCGTCTGCGCGCGTCTGGCCAGTTCGCCGATTTTCATGCTCGCGCTCCATCATCCTTGTTTTACCGCCTTCATTATAGCCGCTTGACCCTGTAACCACTACAGGGTCTTTAATGCGGTCAGGCTCATTTTGAACAAGGAAAACATCATGTGTACCGCTGAACACCCTGCCCCTGCATCTTGCGCCTGCCATGCCGATGCCGCAACGGGCGGCGAACACTGGGGACGCTGGGGGAGCGCGTTGTTGCTGGCGTTGCTGGCGGAGGCGCTGGATTTCGCTTTTCCCGACAGCAGCGTAGCCCGTGCTGTGGGGATGGCGCTGGCGCTGATTTCCATCGTGCTGGCGGGATTTTCCGTCTATCTCAACGGCTTTGCCGCGCTCTGCAAGGGACGCCTGAATATCAACGCTTTGATGACCGTCGCCGTGACGGGCGCGTTCCTGATTGGCGAATGGCCAGAAGCGGCGATGGTGATGGCGCTGTTCGCCATTGCCGAAGCCATCGAAGCGCGCGCCGCGGCCAGGGCGCGTAGCGCGCTGGCCGCGCTCATCGCCCTTGCGCCGGAAGAAGCCGAAGTCCAGCAGGAAGATGGAAGCTGGAAGCGCGTAGCGGTCAGGACGGTGACGGTTGGCGCGTTCGCGCGGGTGCGTCCCGGCGAGCGCATCCCGCTGGATGGCGTGGTCAGCGTCGGCAAAAGCGCAGTCGATCAATCCCCGATCACTGGCGAGAGCCTGCCCGTCGATAAAGCGTTGGGGGATACGCTTTATGCTGGAAGCATCAACCGGGACGCCGCGCTGGAACTGCGGGTTACGGCTTTGGCGACGGAGAGCGTACTGGCGCGTATCGTTCGCACGGTCGAAACGGCGCAGTCGGCGCGCGCGCCCATGCAGCGTTTCGTCGACCGCTTCGCCGCCTTCTATACGCCGACGGTATTCGCGCTGGCAGTGCTGGTCGCCGCGCTGACGCCGTGGTGGATGGACTGGAGCGCGCTGGAAGCGATTTACCGGGCGCTGGTGTTGCTGGTCATCGCCTGTCCCTGCGCGCTGGTTCTCTCCACGCCCGTCACCATCATCAGCGGCCTGACCGTCGCCGCGCGGCGCGGCATCCTGATCAAGGGCGGCGTCTATCTGGAAAACGCGCGCAAAATCAAGGCCATCGCGCTGGATAAAACCGGAACCCTCACCCAGGGCAAGCCGCGTCTGACAGCCTTCGACACCCTTGATGTCGATCGCGATCCCGCTCTACTGGCGCGGCTCGCCCAAAGCCTCGCCGCCCGCTCCGATCATCCGGTCTCCCAAGCCATCGCGGCGGGACTTGTCGCTGAATTTTCCATTGAGACGACGGGGGTCGCGGATTTTTCGGCGTTGCCCGGACGTGGCGTAGAAGGCCGCGTCGACGACCTGCGCTACGCGCTCGCCAATCACCGCTGGATAGAAGAACGCGGACAGTGTTCAGAAGCGCTGGAAGCGCGTCTGAAAACGCATGAAGAAGCCGGATGCAGCGTTACCCTGCTGACCGACGCGACGCGGGTTCTGGCGATTTGCGCTGTCGCCGATACGCTGAAACCCTCCTCGGCGGCGGCGGTGGCGGAACTGACGCGTCTGGGCGTCACCCCCGTCCTGTTGAGCGGCGACAACGCGACCACTGCCCGCGCCATCGGGTGTCAGGCGGGCATAAGCGAAGCGTATGGCAACCTGCTGCCGGAAGACAAGCTCGCCGCCATTGACGAACTGAAAACCCGTTTCGGCGTGATCGGCATGGCGGGCGACGGCATCAACGACGCGCCCGCGCTGGTCAGGGCGGACATCGGTTTCGCCATGGGCGCGGGCACACACATCGCCATGGAAGCCGCCGACATCGTGGTGATGAACGACGATCTCGCGCGCCTGCCCGAAACCCTCCGTCTTTCCCGCCGCGCCCACGTCATTCTCTGGCAAAACATCGCGCTGGCGCTGGGCATCAAACTCGCCTTTTTGCTCGCCGCCCTGCTCGGACACGCCACCCTGTGGATGGCGATCTTCGCGGACATGGGCGCAAGCCTGCTGGTCATCGGCAACGCCCTGCGTGTGTGCCGCGCGGCGGGAATGACTACCATCAAAGACGCAGGGTAGGCGCTCTCGCTCGCGTCCCGGAGAGCGGCGAGCGAGTCAAAGCGCGCCGCGTTGCGCCGTCTGGTTACAATTGCGGATCTGAGAAGCGCCTGCCCGGATACCTGACCTCTGAAACGCAGAGGCCATGCTTACGGCGTGGGCGCGATGCGTGTATTAAGCAGGACGCGCCGCGCCATGGGCGAGTTTGCGGGTTCCGGATTTCGAGCGCCGGATCCCGGATTCCCGACTTCGGGCGCGGAGTTGGGCGCAGGGGTAGACGCAGAATCGGGCGCAAGACGCCATTGTTCCCAGGCGGCTTTGACCAGATTGGGGTATTCGGCGTAGCCCAGGCTGCCGTTGTAGCGTCCCAGGGCGCGAAAGAGGTCGCCTTTTTCGATGGTCAGATAGTGGCGCAGGATGGTGCAGCCGTAACGCAGGTTGGTGCGCAGGTGAAACAGGTTGTCGCCGGGCTGGCCGATGACCTTGATCCAGAACGGCATAACTTGCATGTAGCCTCTGGCGTCGGCGGTGGATACGGCGTATTTGCGAAAGCCGGATTCCACCTGAATCAAGCCCAGCACCAGTTGCGGGTCGAGTCCGGCGCGGGTGGCTTCGTAGTGAATGGCGCGCAGAAGCTCCAGTCGATACGCCTGATCAGGAACGCGACGGGACAGGCGTTCCGACATGACGGAAAGCCAGGCCAGCGCCTCGGCGTAATCCTTGAAGGAACTACCCGGCGGCTTTTTGTCGGCAATTGCGCCGGAAAGCGCCGCCCGCACGCTGGCGGACAAGGGTTCATACTGCTGCGCTCCCGCCTGGAGCAGCGGGGAGAAGCCCAACAGCAGCAACGCGACAATCAGGCGACGCACAGTTTTTCTTTCAATAAAGTCAGCAGGGCGCTTTTTTTCAGCAGGATGGCGGCCTCATCCTGTCGCCCCTTGTATTCCAGCCTGCCTTCTTTCAGGCCGCGCTCGCCGACCACGACGCGATGCGGAATGCCGATCAGATCCAGGTCGGCAAACATCGCGCCGGGGCGTTCGTCGCGATCATCGAGCAACACGTCGAAACCGGCGCCGCCGAGTTCTTCGTAAAGCTGGTCGGTGGCGACTTGCACGGCTTCGCTCCTGTAATAGCCCATCGGCGCGATGGCGATCTGAAAAGGCGCGATGGCGGCGGGAAAGACGATGCCTTTATCATCGTGCCCCTGTTCGATGGCGGCACCGACGATGCGCGAAACGCCAATACCGTAGCAGCCCATTTCCATGACCTGACGCTTGCCCTGTTCGTCCAGATAGCCGCAGTCCAGCGCGCGCGCGTAGGTGGTGCGAAGCTGGAAAATATGCCCGACCTCAATGCCGCGACACAGCAACAACGCGCCCTTGCCATCGGGAGAAGGATCGCCCGCGACCACCTTCCGCAAGTCGGCAACCTCCGGTTCCGGGCAGTCGCGACCAAAATTGACGCCGATCAAATGGCAGCCCGCCGCGTTCGCGCCACAGACAAAATTGCCCATGACCGCCACGCTGCGGTCGGCAATGACGCGCACCCGTTCGGCATCCACCCCGACCGGGCCGATGTAGCCGGGGACGCAGCCCAAAAAGGCTTCCACTTCGGCGGGCGTGGCGAAACGGAAAGGATCGAGACCGGGCAGCTTGCCCGTCTTGATTTCGTTCAATTCATGGTCGCCGCGCAACAGCAGCAGCGCGAAGGTCTTTTTGCCCTCTGTAGTTTCGCTGACCACGGCAATAGCCTTGACCAGTTGTTGCAGGGGAATGCGCAAAAATTCCGCCACGTCGACGCAGACGGTCTTGTCCGGCGTCGCCACTTTCTGTAGCGCGGCGGCAGGCGCGGGACGGGCGTCAGCGGGCGTCAGGGCTTCCGCCAGTTCCACATTGGCGGCGTAGCCGGAATCCGGGCAATAGGCGATGTCGTCCTCGCCCGTTGCGGCAATCACGTGAAATTCGTGCGAACCCGTACCGCCGATGGAGCCGGTATCCGCCGCCACGGCGCGGAATTGCAGTCCCAGACGGGTAAAAATGCGGCTGTAGGCAGTGTGCATCACCTGGTATTCGCGTTGCAAATCCGCGAAACTCGTATGGAAGGAATAGCCGTCTTTCATCAAAAATTCGCGTCCGCGCATGACGCCGAAACGCGGGCGGATTTCGTCACGGAACTTGGTTTGAATCTGGTAGAGGTGCAGCGGCAACTGGCGATAGCTTTTCACGTCGCGGCGCACCACGTCGGTGATAACTTCTTCATGCGTCGGGCCAATGACGAAATCGCGCTGGTGGCGATCCTTGAAGCGCAGCAGTTCCGGGCCGTATTTTTCCCAGCGTCCCGATTCCTGCCAGAGTTCGGCGGGCTGCACGGCGGGCATCAGGAGTTCGACCGCGCCCGCGCGGTTCATTTCCTCGCGGATGACGCGCTCCACCTTGCGTAGCGTCCGGAGACCCAGCGGCATCCAGGTATACACGCCGGAGGCGACGCGCTTGATGAGACCGGCGCGCAACATGAGTTTCTGGCTGATCACGTCCGCGTCGGCGGGCGCTTCCTTTGAGGTGGTGAAGAAAAAGCGGGAAGAACGCATAAAAAACATCCACTTGACAAAGAACGCGATTCTACAACGGCAGGTAATTTTGCATGGAAGTTACAGTTATGAAAGAATCCGTCCTAAGTCAATTTAGCAGGACACATCATGCTCGACCGCGAAGGCTTTCGCCCGAACGTCGGCATCGTCTTGTGCAACGGCAAAAACGAGGTTTTCTGGGGAAAACGGATACGGGCGCATTCCTGGCAGTTCCCGCAAGGCGGCATCAAACGCGGCGAAACGCCGGAAGAAGCCATGTACCGCGAACTGCACGAAGAAGTCGGGCTGCGCCCCGAACACGTGCATATCCTCGGACGAACCAGGGGCTGGTTGCGCTATGAGGTGCCAACACACTGGATCAAACGCGAATGGCGCGGTTCCTACAAGGGACAAAAACAGATCTGGTTCCTGCTGCGGCTCGTCGGCCACGACAGCGACGTGTCGTTGCGCGCCTCCGCGCATCCCGAATTCGACGCCTGGCGCTGGCTCGACTACTGGATGCCGCTGGAAAACGTCATCGAATTCAAACGCGAGGTCTATACCCGGGCGTTGAACGAACTGGCGCGTTTCCTCGAACACGGCAAACCCTGGTCGCCCGCGCCATCCATCGCGCCCGAACCCGTTTCGGAAATCGAAGCATGAAGATCGGGGCGCGTCACCGTAAAACGCTGTTGTGCCTTGGCGCGACGGTTTTCTGCCTCACCCTTCAGGCCGCGCCGCGCGATGGCGATGTCTATGGTTATGGCAAGCGCGATACCTATACTTCGGACGAAGACGAAAACGAACGCAAGGACTGGGAAGAAAACGCGCCCGAACTCCCTGCCTATCCGGAGCCGCAGGATTTGTACCGCTTTTATGTGAGCGCCACCGCCAGCAGCAGGTTTTTTGTCGATGTCAAAAACATCAGCATCGGCAGCGATGGCGTGGTGCGCTACACCTTGATGATCGTCAGTCCCTCCGGCATCAAAAACATCAGCCACGAAGGGATGCGCTGTCAAAGCAGTGAAAAACGCACTTACGCCATCGGGCGCGTCCATGAAAAAATCTGGTCGCCCGCGCGTGGCAGCCAGTGGACGCGCATTCGCAACGAGACCACCAACCGCTATCACGCCGCCCTGTTTCTGGACTTTTTCTGCCCGAACGGCCTGATCGCCACGGATGTTGAAAGCGTTCGCTGGGCGATCAAAAAAGAAGGCGAACCCTGGGCAGAAGCACCCTGATTTTTTCCGCCCCGAAGGACATGCGTCATGGGTTTCCCCCTGCGTTATATCGAGCCGATCTATCGTCCGCCCAGCGAGGCGCATTCCCTGATTTTGCCGCTGACGGACGGCTGTTCATGGAATCGCTGCGCCTTTTGCGAAATGTACACCGCGCCGCAGAAACGCTTTCGGACGCGCGACGCCGCAGAAACGCTGGCGGGGATCCAGGCGTTGGGCGCACAGGAAAACGCGGCGGACATTCGCCGGATATTTCTCGCAGATGGCGACGCGCTGACGCTGTCGACCCGGCGTCTGCTGGAGGTATTGCTCGCCATTCGCGCGCGTCTGCCCGCCGTGCGTCGGGTTTCCTGTTACGGTCTGCCGCGCAATGTGCGGAACAAAAGCGTGGTGGAATTGCAGGAACTGGCGGCGGCGGGACTTTCCCTGGTTTATGTGGGCGCGGAATCGGGCGATGACACCGTGCTCGCCCGAATTAACAAGGGCGAAACCTTCGCCAGTACGCGCGAGGCGCTGGAAAAGCTGGGCGCGGCGGGCATACGCCGTTCAGTGATGATTTTGAATGGACTGGGCGGCGAAGCCATGAGCGATGCGCACGCGCAACATTCCGCCGAGTTGATGAACGCCGTGCAGCCGGAATATCTGGCGATGCTGGTGTTGAGTTTTCCGCTGGGCGAAGCGCGTTTTCGCGCCGCTTTTCCGGAATGGACGCCGCTTTCCATCCCCGGTTTGCTGGGCGAGATGGCGCAGTTCATCGAACGGCTTGAATTGAAACGCACCGTCTTTCGCAGCGATCACGCTTCCAACTGGCTTTCCCTGCGCGGTAATCTGCCGGAGGACAAGGCAAAATTGTTGAACCAGATCCAGAGCGCGCTCGCGCATCCGGAAAACGCGCCCCTGCGTCCGGCCTGGGCGCGCGGGCTGTAGGGCGGCGGCAAAGGCGCGGCGCATGACGGAATTCACCGGCGGCAATCACATCACCCTGCTACGCTGCGGGCAGGACTATTTTCCCGCGCTGCTTCAGGCGATAGCGGCGGCGCGGCGGGAAATTTTTTTGCAGACCTATATTTTTGCCGACGACGCCATTGGTCAGGCGGTCGCGGCGGCGCTCGTGAACGCGGCGCGGCGCGGCGTCAAGGCGCGGGTGCTGGTCGATGGTTTTGGCGCGCGAAATTTTGTCGCCGCCTTTGGCGACATGTTGCGCGCGGCGGGGGTGGCGACGCTGGTGTTTCGCGCGGAGATCGCCCGCTTTCCCGGCGTGTTTCGCCTGCGCCGCCATCGTCTGCGCCGTTTGCATCGCAAACTCGTCGCCATTGATGGGCGCGTCGCCTTTGTCGGCGGCATCAACATCATTGATGACCGCAATGTTCCCGCCCATATCGGCCCGCGCCTCGATTATTCTGTACGCATCGAAGGGCCGCTGCTGGTTCCAATCTGGAATACCCTGCGGCGCGACTGGGAAAAAGTCGCCTGGGTCAGCTTCAGGCGCCGCGACCGTCTGTCCGCGAACGACCTGCCGCGCCCGCAGGTGGCGGGTTTCCAGCAAGCGGCCTTTTTGCTGCGCAACAGCGTTCGCCATCGCAACACCATCGCCAACGCCTATCTGGAAGCCATGCGCGCCGCGCGTGTTTCCATTGTCGTCGCCAACGCCTATTTTTTTCCCGGCCTGCGCTTTCGTCGCGCCCTGACCAACGCCGCCCGCCGCGGCATTCGCGTTACCGTGCTGTTGCAGGGCAAAAGCGACCACCCCGTGTTGCACTACGCCACGCAGGCGCTCTATGGTCTGTTGTTGCGCGCGGGTGTGCGTATTTTTGAGTATCAGCGAGGCTTTTTACATGCCAAGGTCGCGGTCATCGACCAGAAATGGGCGACTGTCGGCTCTTTCAATATTGATCCGTTCAGCCTGCTGCTGGCGCGGGAAAGCAATGTCGCCGTTCTTGACCGCCAATTTGCCGCAGAACTGGAGGCCAGTCTGCAACAGGTCATCGCCAACGACGCGCAGGAACTGACCCTGAACGCCCTGGGACGCCAATCCTGGCGCATCCGCCTGCTGCGCTGGGTCTGCTACGGCCTCGTCTACCTGATGACCGCGCTGGGGGTCAGGGGACAAAAAGTGGAAGAACAAGGATCGTAGCCTTCCGGCCTTGCGTATCCTGGCAAATGCTGGACGCTGTTCGCAAAGCCCCCTACAATCCATTTCCCCCAACGAAAAACCAACGGAGAATACACAACATGGAACATCAACTCCCCCCGCTTCCCTACGCTCAGGACGCGCTTGCTCCGCATCTCTCGCCGGAGACCCTTGAATATCACTACGGCAAGCACCACAACAGCTATGTGGTCAATCTCAACGCCCTGATCAAGGGTACGGAATATGCTGACCTGTCGCTGGAAGCCATTATCCGCAAAGCGCCCGCAGGCGGCATCTTCAACAATGCGGCGCAGGTGTGGAATCACACTTTTTTCTGGAACGGCATGAAACCCGAGGGTGGCGGCGCACCTGCCGGAAAACTGGCGGAGGCCATCCACGCCCGCTGGGGTGGCTGCGATGAATTCAAAAAAGCGTTTCAAACCGCCGCCGTCGGCAATTTCGGTTCCGGCTGGACCTGGCTGGTGAAAAAGCCGGATGGCGCGCTGGACATCGTCAACACCAGCGCCGCCGGCAATCCTTTGACCACCGCCGATACCCCGCTGCTTTGCGTCGATGTCTGGGAACACGCCTACTACATCGACTACCGCAACCTGCGCCCGAAATTCCTTGAAGCCTTTGTCAATCATCTGGTCGATTGGGATTTCGCGGCAAAGAATCTGGGCTGATGTCCCGCCGCAAGCCCGACTTTTGCGGATCGGGCTTGCGGGGAATAAAGACCGTCATCCAGCGGCGGCAAGGCGTAGTTACGGAAGGCCACGATGGCCGCTTCTGTCGCGCGGATGCAGCCGTGTAGCGCCTGTCCCATGATCTTCTCTCCGTAGCGGGCTATGGGTTACACCGGCACACCGTGGAACCGAAAAGCGGCGCATCGGGTAAAATCGCGGTTCTTCAACTTTGGCGGGAGTTTGTCGTGCGCGTGGTCTGTCTTGATATGGAAGGGGTGCTGACGCCGGAAATCTGGGTGGAATTCGCCGAGCGCGCCGGAATCGACGCCCTGCGCCGCACCACGCGCGATGAGCCGGATTACGACAGGCTGATGGCCTTCCGTCTGCGCCACCTGCGCCAACATGGTCTGGGACTGCCGGACATCCGGAAGGTCATTGCCGACATGGGGCCGATGCCGGGCGCGCGGGCGTTTCTTGATGACTTGCGCGAACGTTATCAACTGATCATCCTCTCCGACACCTTTTACGAATTCGCCCAGCCATTGATGCGCCAACTGGGCTGGCCGACGCTGTTTTGCCACAGTCTGGAAACGGACGCGCAGGGCTTTGTCGTCGATTACCGTCTGCGAATGCCCAACCAGAAACAGGAAGCCGTGCGCCGCTTGAAGGAACTGAATTTCAAAACCGTCGCGGCAGGCGATTCCTACAACGACACCGCCATGCTGGGCGAAGCGCATGGCGGCATTCTTTTTTGCCCGCCGGAAAACGTCATCCGCGAATTCCCGCAATATCCGGTGGTGACGGATTACGCCGCGCTCGCCGCCGAAATCGACGCCGCCTTCCAGCGTGTTGCCTGATGTCCGCCGATATTTTGCTGGTCATCACGACCTTTCCGGATGAAGAAAGCGCCGGGCGATTAGCGCGCGCGCTGGTGGAACAGGGACTGGCGGCCTGCGTCAATGTGCTGGCGGCCTGTCATTCCACGTATCGCTGGCAAGGCAAGGTGGAAACGGCGGCGGAAATCCCGCTCTTCATCAAAACCACACGCGAACGCTATGCCGCAGTCGAAACCCGGATTCGCGCCCTGCACCCTTATGACCTGCCGGAAATCATCGCCGTGGCGCTGACAACGGGACTGCCCGCCTATCTGGAGTGGGTCAGAAAAGAAACGGAGCCGTCATGCGCCGTCTGTTGAACCGCCTTCTGCTGCCGCTCTGTCTCGCGGGTTTCCTGCCTGTGATCGCGGCACAGGAATTTCTGGATCCGCGCATTGCCTTCCAGCCTGCCGTGCGCGCGCTGGATGACCGGACGCTGGAAGTGCGTTTCACCATCGCGCCCGATTATTACCTCTACCGCGACCGTTTCCGTTTCACCGCCGACATGGCGCAGTTGGGCGTGGCGGAAATTCCGGCGGGCAAGGAAAAAGTGGATGCGAGTTTCGGCAAAGTGGAAGTATTTTATGACGCTGTCGCCATTCGCCTGCCCGTCGAGCGCACCATGCGCGCACCCATGCGTTTTGACCTGTCGGTGACTTCGCAAGGCTGCGCGGAAGCGGGGTTGTGCTACCTGCCGCAAACGCAACTATTGAGCGCTGAACTGCCTGCCGAATTACCCGCCAAAAACGTGTTGCCCGCGCCGGAGGCAGCACCTGCGGAAACGACGGCGGAAAGCGACGCCAGCGGCTTTTTCGCCAACGTTCTGGGAGAGGCCGGATTCTGGGGCAAGCTCGCCCTCTTTTTTGTCGCCGGACTGGGGCTGTCGCTGACGCCCTGCGTCTTTCCCATGCTGCCCATTCTCTCCGGCATCATCGTCGGTCACGCCAAACCGGAAAAAGCCGAAACCCTGAGCAAACGCCGTGCTTTCGCCCTCTCGCTGTTCTATGTATTAGGCATGGCATTCACCTACGCCGTCGCGGGCGTGGCGGCGGGGCTTTCCGGCAGTCTCTTTTCCAACGCCCTGCAAAATGTCTGGGCGCTTTCCGCCTTTGCGGGGATTTTTGTGCTGCTGGCGGGTTCCATGTTCGGCTTTTACACCCTGCAACTGCCGGTTCGTCTGCAAAGCGCATTGGCGGCACGTTCGCGGCGTTTGCAGGGCGGGCATTTTTTCGCGGTCTTCCTCATGGGCGCGCTCTCGGCGTTGATCGTCGGGCCGTGCGTCGCCGCGCCGCTGGCGGGAATCCTGATCTACATTGGGCAAAGCGGCGACGCGCTGTTGGGCGGCGCAGCCCTGTTCGTCATGGCGTTGGGCATGGGCATACCCTTGTTGTTTATCGGCGCGTCGGCAGGCGCATGGTTGCCGCGCGCGGGCGCGTGGATGGAGGCGGTCAAACAGGGCTTTGGCTTTTCACTCCTGTTTCTCGCCGTCTGGCTGGTGACGCCCGTCGCGCCGATGGCGGCGGTGATGCTCGCCTACGCCAGTCTGGCGCTGGTCGCGGCGATACGTCTGCGCGCCCTTGATCCGCTGCCGCCAGAAGCCAAAGGCGGGTTGCGCTTTTTCAAGGCGCTGGGCGTACTCCTGCTCTTATGGAGCGCGGCATTGTTCATCGGCGTACTGGCGGGCAGCCGCGACCCGTTGCAACCGCTCGCCATCCTGCGTTCTTCCGCCGCCGCCGCGCAAGAGACCGCGCTGCCTTTCGAGCGCGTCAAAACGCTGAAGGAACTGGAAACACGCCTGCAAAACGCAGGCCAGCCCGCGCTGCTGGATTTTTACGCCGACTGGTGCGTCGCCTGCAAGGAGATGGAACGCTTCACCTTCAGCGACGCACAGGTGCAAAGCCTGATGCGAAAATTCATCCGCCTGCAAGCCGATGTCACCGCCAACAACGCCGAAGACAAGGCGCTGCTGCAACGCTTCAACCTTTACGGCCCGCCGGGCATCCTCTTTTTTGACGCGACGGGCGCGGAGATTGCCGGTGTGCGGGTGACGGGATTTCAGGCGGCGGAACCCTTCGCGCAAAACCTGCAACGCGCGCTGACGACTGCCGCGCCATGAGCCGCCCGCCGTCTGTCCGTTTTCTCTTCGCCCATCCGGCGCATTTTCTGGCGCTGGGTTGTGGCAGCGGACTTTCCCCGTGGGCGCCGGGGACAGCGGGAACGCTCTTTGCCTGGTTGGCTTTTGTGCTCCTCCAGCCGCTGTTTTCGCCCGTGGGTGGGCTGGTTTTTCTCGCGCTGGCGTTCGTGGGCGGCGTCATCGTCATTCATCGGACGGGACTGGCGCTGCATGAGCCGGATCACGGCAGCATCGTCTGGGATGAAATCGTCCCCTTCTGGCTGGTGTTGAGCCTGACGCCGCACGACTGGACATGGCAGCTCGCCGCCTTTTTGCTTTTTCGCCTGTTCGACATCACCAAACCGCAACCGGCGCGCTGGTTCGACGAGCACCTGAAGAACGGCCTGGGCGTGATGCTCGACGACGTAATCGCCGCAGGTTACGCGCTGCTGGTTCTGGCGCTCACCCGCTTCGCACTGGATCACTGGGCGTAAGTCCTCGCGAGCGACGATACGCGCCTACAACGCGGGCAGGGCGGTCATTCAAGCGTTTCCCTGGCGTCAATCGTTTGCTCCGACCGTCACCTTGGCGAATTTGCGTTTGCCTACTTGCAGCACCACCGTCGCGCCCGCTGGCAGCAGCAGGGTTTTGTCGCTTACTTTTTCGCCGTCGGCCTTGACGCCGCCTTGCCGGATCATGCGGATGGCTTCGGAAGTGCTGGCGGTTAGATCAACCTGTTTCAAGGCGTAGAGGATGGAAAGTCCCGCGCCTTCCGCCTTCAGGGTGAATTCAGGCATGTCGTCCGGTAAGACGCCCTGACGAAAACGCGCGGCGAATTCTTCCCGCGCGGCGGTCGCGGCGGCCTGCCCGTGAAAGCGGGCGACAATTTCCTCCGCCAGCGCCGCCTTGACATCGCGCGGATTTTTGCCTGCCGTCACCTCCGCCTTGTCGCGCGCGATTTCCACCTCGCTGCGAAAGGAGAGCAGTTCGTAATAACGCCACATCAAGGGGTCGGAAATGGACATCAGCTTGCCGAAAATCTCCCTCGGCGGCTCATCAATGCCGATGTAATTGCCCAGCGACTTGGACATCTTTTTTTCGCCATCCGTGCCTTCCAGCAGGGGAACCGTCAGCACACACTGCGGCGGTTGTCCGTAATGCTTTTGCAATTCGCGCCCGACCAGCAGATTGAATTTCTGGTCGGCGCCGCCCAGTTCTACATCGGCTTTCAGCGCCACGGAGTCGTAGCCCTGGCAAAGCGGATAGAGGAATTCGTGGATGGCAATCGGCTGACCATTGCCGTAGCGTTTGGCGAAATCGTCGCGTTCAAGCATCCGCGCCACGGTATGCCGTGCCGCCAGACGGATCATGCCGGACGCGCCCAGCGCGTCGAACCATGTGGAATTGAAGACCACTTCGGTTTTGTCCGGGTCGAGAATCTTGAACACCTGCTCCTTGTAGGTCGCGGCGTTTGCCAGCACTTCTTCGCGCGAAAGCGGCGGACGGGTGATGTTCTTGCCGCTGGGATCGCCGATCATGCCGGTGAAATCGCCAATCAGGAACAGCGCCTGATGCCCCAGATCCTGAAAATGCCGGAGTTTGTTGATGAGCACGGTATGCCCCAGATGCAGGTCCGGCGCGGTGGGATCGAATCCGGCCTTCACCCGCAGGGGACGCCCGGTTTGCAATTTTTCCCGCAATTCGCTTTCCAGCAACACTTCTTCGCAGCCGCGTTTGATCTGGCGCAGGCGCATTTCCAGTTCCGACATGTTTGTTTCTCCCCGGTTCAAGCGTAGAATTTAGAATTTTCGTCGCTTGTAGAAACATGAAGCGCAACATTTTAAACCACCCTTGGCTACTCAGCCACTTCCCGCGCTGGCGCTGGAAGCTGGCGCTCATGGGCAGCGCGCCGATTCTCGGCATGTTCACCGCCATTGCCGTCACGCCCGAACCCACGTTGCCGCCGGAGGCGGTTACGGATATCGTGGAAGCCCTCAACATTACCGCCCGCGCGCCGCTTGATCAGGGTGACGACCTTTATCCGCGCGAAGCGCGCATCAGCCGGGGCGATACCTTTGGCGCCCTGCTTGCCAAACTGAATATCGAGGACGCAGACGCCCGCCGCTATCTGCTTTCCGCGCCGGAAACGCAAGCCCTGCATCGCCAGCTCGTGCCGGGGCGCGTGGTCTCCGCCCGCACCACGGGGAGCGGTCTGCTCGTCAGCCTCCACTTTCCCATGAATGGCGGCAACACCGCCACTTTCGTCGAACGTCAAGCGCAGGGACAATTCGTCGCCCGCGAACAGGCATTGCGCTACGAAAGCCAGCAGGTGATGAAATCCGGAGAAATCCGTTATTCGCTCTTCGGCGCGACCGACAGCGCGGGCATTCCGGATGGCATTGCCGTGCAGATGGCGGAAATCTTCTCCGGCGACATCGACTTTCACCGCGATCTGCGTCAAGGCGACCGTTTTACGCTGGTCTATGATGTCCAGTATTACCAGGGACAAACCATGCCGCGCGCGGGACGCATTCTTTCCGCCGAATTCGTCAATGACGGACGCGTCTATCAGGCGTTTCATTACGAAGAAAACGGCAAGGGCGGCTATTACAACGCCGAGGGCAAGAGCCTGAAAAAAGCCTTCCTGCGCTCGCCACTGGCTTTTTCCCGCGTCACTTCAGGCTTTTCCCAACGCTTGCATCCCATCTTCAAAACCTGGCGGGCGCACAAGGGTGTGGATTACGGCGCGCCCATCGGTACGCCAGTGCGCGCCACCAGCAACGGCGTGGTGCAATTTGTCGGCCCGCGCGGCGGCTATGGCAATTTTGTGCTGCTCTCCCACGCGGGCAATTACCAGACTGTCTACGCGCATTTGAGCCGTTTTGCCCAGGGCCTGAAAAAGGGGGATCGGGTGAGTCAGGGCGACACCATCGCCTATACCGGCAATACCGGCTGGTCTACCGGCCCGCATCTGCACTATGAGTTCCGCGTAAAGGGCGTTCAGGTAGATCCGATGCGCCTGAGCATCCCCGACGCGCCGCCCTTGAACGCCGGACAACTCGTCCCATTCACCCAACAGGCGCAGACGCAGCTCGCCCTGCTGCAATTCCTGCGCGATACATCCTCCACCCGCTTTGAATAGCTGCTGAACAAGCGGCAGCCAGCCCTTGCGGGCTGTTGCGCGCGTGACCGCCTCAGACCGCGAAGGAAGAACCGCAGCCGCAGGTGGATGTGGCGTTCGGGTTGCGGATTACAAACTGCGAACCTTGCAACCCTTCGCTGTAATCGATCTCCGCGCCTACCAGATATTGATAGCTCATGGGGTCGATCAACAGGATCACGCCGCCTTTTTCAAACTGTGTGTCGTCTTCGTTGACGGCCTCCTCGAAGGTAAAGCCGTACTGGAAGCCGGAACAGCCGCCGCCAGTGACAAACACGCGCAACTTCAGTTCGGGATTGCCTTCTTCCGCAATCAGTTCGCGCACCTTGCCCACGGCGCTGTCGGTAAAAATGATGGGGAGGGCGGTATTCTCGTTCATGGGGGGAACTCCTGTAAAAAGAGCCGGAATTATGGAAGCGGGACAGGGGCAAGGTCAATCCCGATCCGGGGTCGGCGGGAGGGATCGGAAGAAGCGGACTGGATTTCCTTTCCCTGCCGCAAACCGGTCAGGCAACGGGCAGGCTTTTTTGCGCTTCGTCCGGTTTCTCCGGTTTTTCCGCCTTGTCCCGTTTTTTATTGCCTGTGGATTCAGAGGCCAGGCGCAGGAGACGACCTTCGATAACCGCGCCTTGCTGGATTTCGATCATGCCGTATTCCACATCGCCTTCTATGCGCGCCTTGGGCTGCAACTCCAGGAATTCCGTCGCCCGCACCGGGCCGTTGACGCTGCCATTGGCGACCAGATAGGTCACTTCCACGTGCCCATTGATCACGCCGTGCTCGCTCAACACCAGCGTCGACGGAGAAGTTTCGGCAATCACCTTGCCGCAGATTTCACCATCCACGCGCAGCCCGCCGGAAAAAAAGATATTGCCTTCGATTTTCGCGCCTTTGCCAATCAGGCTGTCAATCTGGGCGGCTGCGCCCGTTGTCGTTTTTTTGTTGAACATGCGGATAAATCTCCTGTCAAAATGCAATGGTTGCGGTTGCCCGTATCGTGTTGCCCTGCACCAGTCGTAATTCCGCCTTGTTCAGGACATCGCCTTCCACCATGGATAACACGCCTTCCTTGCGTACCCAATGATGGGTTTTGATCTGGTATTCCTCTGGCGTCGCCGTCTGGTTTTCCGGCCAGTAGAGTTCCAGCGGCTTTCCCTGTCGGGTTACGGAGAGGACAAATTGCAGCGCTCCGGTGAATTCCAGCGTCTGACGCCCCGCATGATAGCCCGCCAGCACACTGTAACGGTAATGCCGCGCCGTTGCCGGGTTCGTATACGTCGAAAGCGGATCCGGACGTAACACAAAACGATCCAGCCGCACCTCGCCTTCGCGCGTACCCACCGGAACCAGATTCAGAAAATAGGCCAGATCATCCTTCAGCACCGCCTGATCATCCGACTGCACCCGCAATTCGTCAGACAGTTGCCGATTGGCGCTGTGCGTTACTTCCAGATTGGTCAGCGCGCCATCGTCCTGCAACACGCGGGCTTCCAGTTCCGCCAGTCGCGCTTGCAGAACTTCCACATCCCGCTCCTGCGGCGAACGCGTCGTCTGGATCCAGAAATAAGCCAGCGCCACCAGCAGCAACATCCCCGTCGCGCCCAAGGCCGCATGAGCGCACCAGATTGCGCGCGGACGAACCTCCATGCTTGAAGCATAGATGCCGAAATACCGCCGTAGCCGCTCCGTCTGCCGCATGTCGTTTCCTCCGGAAAGGGGAGATGATACATCAGGGTTCAGCCCTGGCGGACACATCCATGCGATTGCCATGTAATTATCCCGTGCCTGTCTCTGGAATGGCCGGATATTGGTTTACACTGTCTTCCGTCCTCTCTCCTCTGTCCCCTGACATGCATCTCGAACGTTTGTTGCAACAACAAGGTTTTGGCGCCCGTAAAATGTGTCGCGGCCTGGTTCGGCAGGGACGTTTCGCGCTGGCGGGCGTGGCGATCGACGATCCGTTTTTCGAGATCACGCCGGAGGAAGGGCTTGTTTTTACGGTGGATGGCGTCGACTGGCCTTATGCCGAAAAGGCCGTCATCCTGCTGAACAAGCCCGCCGGTTACGAATGCTCCCAAAGCCCCCGGCATCATCCTGGCATTGACGCGCTGTTGCCGTCGCCGTTGGTGACGCGTGGCCTGCAAAGCATCGGGCGACTGGATGAAGATACGACCGGACTGTTGTTGTTGACCGACAATGGCAATTTGATTCACGCGCTGTCTTCCCCCAAACGCAAGGTGGAAAAGCGTTATCGCGTCACGGCGCGGCATCCGCTGGACGCGGCGCAGCTTGCGGCATTGCGCGCGGGCGTCACCCTGCGTGACGCGCCGCAACCGGCAAAGGCGGCGGCGGTCGAACAGGTGGATGCCCATACGCTTTTGCTGGGTTTGACCGAAGGCCGTTATCATCAGGTCAAACGAATGCTGGCGGCGGTCGGTAATCGGGTGGAAGCGTTGCGGCGCGTCGCCATTGGCGGCCTGCGTCTGCCCGACGACCTGCCGGAAGGCCAATGGCGTTGGCTTGCCGCAAGCGATCTGGAACTTGTCTGGAGGAAAACCGCATGACCTTGAACGAACTGCGTTACATCGTCGCGCTGGCGCGGGAAAAGCATTTTGGACGCGCCGCCGAACGCTGCCATGTCAGCCAGCCCAGCCTGTCGGTCGCCGTCAAAAAACTCGAAGACCGGCTGGGTGTCCTGCTTTTTGAGCGTATGCCCAGCGAAGTCCGCCTGACCCTGGTGGGCGAGCGCATCTGCGAACAGGCGGAAAAAGTGCTGCGCGAGGCCGCGCATGTCGAAGAACTGGCGCAAATCGGCAAAGACCCGCTCGCCGGCCCCCTGCGTCTGGGCGTTATCTATACCATCGCGCCCTATCTGCTGCCGCACCTGATTCCCGTCCTGCATACGCTCGCGCCACGCATCCCGCTGTTTTTGCAGGAAAATTTCACCCACAAACTGACCGAATCGCTGAAAATCGGCGAACTGGACGCCATCATTATCGCCACGCCCTGCGCGGAACCCGGCATTGTCGCGCGTCCGCTTTACGATGAAGCCTTTTGTGTGGCGCTACCTGCCCGACATCCCCTGACCGCGCAAAAATTCATCGACAAGACGACGCTGGATCCCGAACAGTTGTTGCTGCTGGGGCAAGGCAACTGTTTCCGCGATCAGGTGGTTTCCGCCTGTCCGCAATTGAGCGAACCCGGTCACGCCGATCAGACGGTGGAAGGCAGTTCGCTGGAAACCATGCGTTACATGGTCGCCAGCGGCGCGGGCATCGCCGTGGTTCCCGTCTCCGCCAGCGCCGCCTGGACGCAAGATCCGCTGCTGACCATCCGCCCCTTCGCCCCACCCGCGCCCAGCCGTTGCGTCATGCTCGCCTGGCGCGCCACCTACCCCCGCCCGCAAGCCATGGACATGCTCTACAGCGCGGTCAGGGAGTCAGAGGACAGAAGACAGCGGACAGAGGGCGGTAATATTGGCGAAGGCTGCGCCCTCAAGGCGGAAAAGGGATAGCTGCATGGTGGCGATCTGTCCTCCGTCTTCTGTTCCCCCCGTGATCCATACGATCAAGCCGCTTTGTCCGGACGCGCATCTGTTTGAGATTACCTGTCGGGTGACGACGCCGGATGTGGCGGGGCAGCGATTTTCCCTGCCGACCTGGATTCCCGGCAGCTATCTGATCCGCGAATTTTCCCGTCATGTCGTCCGCATTCGCGCCGAAGCCGGAGGCAAGCCGGTGGCGCTGACGAAACTGGACAAGGCGACCTGGCAAGCCGCGCCCTGCAAGGGGGCGCTTAGCCTGATCTATCAGGTCCATGCCTACGACGCCTCGGTGCGCGGCGCGTATCTGGATCGCCAACGCGCTTTTTTCAACGCCAGCAGCGTTTTTTTACGCGCGCATGGACAGGAAAACGCGCTGCAACGCGTTGAATTATTGCCGCCCGATTTTGCGCCGGACTGGCGGGCGGCGACCTCGCTTCCCCGCGCCGGAGCCGCGCCGTGGGGCTTCGGCGCGTATCAGGCCAAAAGTTACGCCGACCTGCTCGATCATCCGGTGGAAATGGGACGCTTCACCCGTCTGAAATTTTCGGCGGGCGGCGTAACGCATCATCTGGTGGTTACGGGCAATGCACCCTTTCAGCGCGAACGCCTGTGCCGCGATCTCGCTCGCGTCTGCGCCGAACAGATGGCGCTGTTCGCCGCGCCGCGCCTTGCCGACCCCTATCTTTTTCTGCTGGCGACCACTGATTCCGGCTATGGCGGACTCGAACACCGAAACGCCAGCGCCCTGCTCGCCGCCCACGACGACCTGCCCGCGCCACATCTGGCGGATACGGAAACGCCGGAAAATTACGCGCGGCTTCTAGGGTTATGCAGTCACGAATACTTCCATCGCTGGAATGTCAAACGCATTCATCCCGCCGAGTTTGTCGCCCCCGACGACCAGCGGGAAAGCTACAGTCGCCTGCTGTGGTTTTTTGAAGGCGTGACCTCCTACTACGACGACCTTTGTCTGGTTCGCGCGGGCGTTATCGACGAAAAACGCTATCTGGCCTTGCTCGCCAGAACCTTGACGCAAACGCGAAACACGCCGGGGCGGGCGGCGCAAAGTCTGGTTGAAGCTTCGTTTGACGCCTGGATCAAGTATTACCGCCCGGACGAGAACAGCCCCAACGCCGAAGTCAGTTACTACCACAAAGGCGCGTGGGTCGCGCTGTGGCTGGACTTGCGCCTGCGCCAGCGCAACGCCAGTCTGGATGATCTGATGCGCCGCTTGTGGCGGGAGTACGGCAGTGTGGACAAAGGACTGACGGAGGCCGACATTTACGCCGCCATCGCCGCGCTGGGCAACGTCGCGCTGGCGCGAACGCTGCAAGCCGCCGTGGAGGGAACGCACGACCTGCCGCTGGAAAAACTGTTGGCGCAGGCAGGCGTCAAGCTCGTCTGGCAGACGGAAGGGAAGGATAAAACGCCTTGGCTCGGGCTGCGCCACATGTCGGTTGAGGGCAAAATCCGCATCCGCCACGTCCTTGCCGCTTCTCCCGCCGAACAAGCCGGACTGGCGGCGGGCGACGTGTTGATCGCGCTGGCGGGGCGCGAAGTCACCGCGCAAAACCTGGCGTCCCGCCTCGCCCGCTTTGCCGTCGATACGTCGGTGGAATGTCACTATTTCCGCCACGGCCTGCTTTCCACCACCACGCTGACGCCCCAATCACCGCCCGCCAACACCGCCCTTCTGACTACACTCCCAGGCAAACTGGCGCGGGAAAGGCGGCAGGGATGGTTGGGGGTGATGTCGGTCTCTTCCCCGAAAGTCTGAATCATGCTCCTGACCATTACGCACCACGGCAAAAATGCCGCCGATATTGGCTATTTGTTCCGCAAAAATCCGACCAGACCGCAGGTTTTTGCCCTGAATTACGGAAAAGCCTTCGTATTTTATCCCGAAGTATCCGATGAAAAAACCACCATCGCCCTGCTGCTGGAAATCGATCCCGTCGATCTGGCCAAAGGCAAGGAAGGGGCAAAGCGCAAGGATGTGGGTTTATTTGATTATGTGAATGACCGTCCTTATGTATCGTCGTCTTTCATGAGCGTTGCGTTGGCAAAAGTATTCGGTACTGCCATGACCGGGCGCAGTGATGAATTTCAGGCGTTGGCGGATACCCGACTGGATTTGTCCGCTACGCTCACCATGCTGCCCTGCAAAAGCGATACGGAAATGCTGAACCGGGTTTTCGAGCCTTTGGGGTATCAGGTCGAATTCGAGACCTTTCCCGCCGATGAAAATTTTCCGGACTGGGGCGAAAGCCGCTATGTCAACCTGACGATCAACGGACATTTCAAGCTCTCGGATTTGTTGCATCATCTGTATGTGTTGATCCCTGTTTTCGATCGCAAAAAACATTACTGGATCGACCGGGAGGAAGTTGAAAAGCTTTTGCGCCACAGCGAGGAATGGTTAAAAGATCATCCTGAAAAATTTTTTATCACCCATCGTTATCTGTTTAAAAATCGCGCGTTGGCGAATCACGCACTGGAACGCTTGAGCGTCGCCGATGAGGAAGCCCCGACAGAAGATTTGTCGGAAGTGGAAGAAAAAGAAGAACGCCTGAATCTGAATCGCCAGCGTTTGGGTAGCGTCCTCGCTCGGATCAGGGCTTGTGGCGCAACCAGCGTCATTGATCTGGGCTGCGGTGAAGGTCATCTGCTGGCGTTGCTGATGAAAGAAACGTCCCTACAAAAAATCGCTGGTGTAGATGTGGTCTATATGCTACTGGAACGCGCAAAAGAAAAACTTCATTATGAACGTTTCAGCGAGCGACAAAAACAGAAACTTGCGCTTTTTCAAGGCTCGCTCACCTATAAAGACAGTCGTTTTTCCGGCTACGATATCGCCACTGTTGTTGAAGTCATTGAGCATCTGGATTTACCACGCCTTTCCGCCTTCGAGCGTGTCCTGTTTGAATTCGCCCGTCCCAAACATGTCATCCTCACCACACCCAACCGGGAATATAACGCGCGCTACGAAAATCTGGGCACGGAGCAATTACGCCACGGCGATCATCGATTTGAATGGACGCGTGCTGAATTCAGGAAGTGGGCGCAGATGGTCAGCGCAAAATTTCATTATGCAACGCAGTTTTCAGATATTGGCGAAGCGGATGAAAAACTCGGATCACCCACACAAATGGTATGTTTTTCACTGAACGAAAATACAGAAAAATCTGGCGGAAAAACAGGAGAATCCGCATGAGTCGAACGGAAAAAACAACGATGAAGATAGAATTACCGGAATTATCCGTCGTTGCCCTGATTGGCGTTTCCGGCAGCGGCAAATCGACCTTTGCCCGACGCTATTTCAAACCGACGGAAATTCTCTCCTCCGATTTTTTCCGGGGCCTGGTCTCTGATGATGAAAACAATCAACAGGCGTCGAAAAGCGCTTTTGAATCACTGTTTTATGTAGCCAACAAAAGACTGGATATCGGCAAATTAACAGTGATCGACGCCACCAATGTGCAAAAAGAAGCGCGTGATGACATTATCCGTCTGGCGCGGGCGCAGAATTGTCTGGCGGTTGCCATCGTGCTCAATATGCCGGAAAAACTTTGTGCTGAACGAAATGAAAAACGCCCGGATCGGGATTTTGGCGATTACGTCATCCGCAGACAAAACAGCCAATTGCGACGTTCCCTTCGTCATCTGGAAAGAGAGGGCTTCCGCTATGTCTACATCCTCAACGGCCCGGAAGAAGCCGATGCGGTTGAAATTATCCGTAAGCCACTGTGGAACAACAAAAAAGAAGAAAGCGGGCCATTTGACATCATTGGCGATATTCATGGCTGTTTTGATGAACTGTGCGCCTTGCTGGAACAACTCGGTTATGTATTGAACCAACAGGATTTTTCCGCCATCCCACCCGCAGGACGCAAGGCGGTTTTCCTCGGTGATTTATGCGACAGAGGGCCGGAAAATGTCAAGGTTTTGCGCCTGGCGATGAACATGGTCAAGGCCGGGTACGCCTATGCGGTAATCGGCAATCATGACTTCAAGCTCATCAAATATCTGAAAGGCGGTAAGGTTACAGCTACGCATGGTCTGGATTTGACCATTGCTGAACTGAAAAAGGAAACAGCAAGTTTTTGCGCCGAAGTAAAAACGTTTCTCTCTGCGCTGATCAGTCATTATGTGTTTGATCAGGGCAAGCTGGTGGCAGCTCATGCCGGGATAAAAGAAAAGTTTCAGGGCAGAAGTTCCGGCGCGGTGCGGGAATTTTGCATGTTTGGCGAAACCAATGGCGAAACGGATGAATATGGTTTGCCCGTGCGCCAACCCTGGGCCAATGATTATCGTGGCGCGGCGTTGGTGGTGTATGGACATACGCCGAACCCCGAAGTCGAAAGCGTCAATAACACGGTCTGTGTGGATACCGGTTGCGTTTTCGGCGGCAAGCTCACCGCCTATCGTTATCCTGAACGGGAGGTGGTGGCCGTAAATGCGGCACAGGAATATTATCGGGCAATCAAACCCTTGAAACCGCAGGGTTTTGCCGAAGATGATCTGTTGCGTATCGACGATGTGTTGCATCAGCGTTATCTTTCCACCCGTTTGCGAGCCAATATCAAAATCCTTGAAGAAAACGCCTTTGCCGCACTGGAAGTCATGAGCCGTTTTGCAATAGACCCACATTGGCTGATTTATTTGCCGCCCACCATGTCGCCTTGCGAAACCAGCCATCTGGAGGATTATCTGGAATATCCGGTTGAGGCTTTTGAGTATTACAAAACCAGAGGCATTCCAAAAGTAGTTTGCGAGCAAAAACACATGGGGTCGCGCGCGGTGATGGTGCTCTGCAAGGATATAGACAGCGCCCGTAGACGATTCAAGACTGGCGATGAAAAAACAGGCGTGATTTATACTCGAACCGGCAGAAGTTTTTTTGATGACGATACGATTGAAGCGGCCATTCTGGAGCGCCTGAACCGGGTATTGACGCATTCCGGCTTCTGGGAAGATTACGCGACCGACTGGCTGTGTCTGGATGTCGAACTCATGCCCTGGTCGGCCAAGGCGAAATTTTTGCTCTCTGACCAATATGCCGCTGTGGGTCGCGCCGGCAGAAACGCGCTTCAATGCGCCCGATCGGAAGTTGCCAAAGCATTGCAGTTTGTTTCCGCATTGGAGAAAAGTGAAAATATCCCGCCTAAACCGGGGCAATCCAGCCAGAACGCTGATCTGGAAAGCCTGTTGGCGACTTGCACAGCGCGGAATGAAGCGCTGGATTTATACACAACAGCGTATCGGCGCTATTGTTGGGAAGTCAATACCCTTGATGATTACCGCATTGCGCCTTTTCATATTCTGGCGACGGAAGGCAAGGTCTGGAACAGGGAAAATCATGTCACGCACATGGAAGCCATCAAAAAATATCTGACGAATGTCGATGCGCTCTTTATGGCAACGCCGTATAAGGCCGTGGATACACTGGATGAAAATTCCGTGGCGGAAGGCGCGGCATGGTGGGAGGCATTGACGGTCTCCGGCGATGAAGGCATGGTGGTCAAACCCCATGATTTTATCGTGACAAAAGGCAGGGAATTATTGCAACCGGCAATCAAATGTAGGGGGCGGGAATATCTGCGTATTATTTATGGCCCGGAATACACCCTGAACAACCATCTCACCCGCCTGAAAAAACGCGGCCTGGCAAGAAAGCGCATTCTGGCCCTGAACGAATTCGCTTTGGGTATGGAAAGTCTGGAAAGATTCGTTCGTAAAGAACCGCTCTACCGCATACATGAGTGCGTCTTCGGCGTTCTGGCGCTGGAAAGCGAACCCGTGGATCCAAGGTTGTAACCAGGAAAACCCTGATCAGGGAATAGAGGATTGCGGGCAGGCAGCGACAGACTCTTGTCAGAAGGGCGCTGCAACTGGCCTTGACCAGGACGCAGGAACCCGGCGAGATACAGAAGATGTTCGACTACTGCTGAAAGCAAACGCCGCCGCTCGGCTTATCGAAACCTCACCCTGAAGCGGCTCCCGCCTTCCGGCAGACCGTCCAGCGCGATGCGCCATCCCTGATGGGCGCAAATGCGCTTGACGAGGGACAGGCCCAATCCGAGTCCTTCGCCCCGCGCCCGCGCGCCGCGCACAAAAGGCTGGAAAACCAGATCTTTTTCTTCCTCTGGAATGCCGGCGCCGCTATCTTCGATCCGGAAACCGCCATCCTCCAGCGCCAGCCGTATCCAGCCGCGTTCCGTGTAATGCAGGGCGTTCCTGAGCAAATTGCCCAGAACGGCGCTCAGGAGCGCAGGGTTGTAGCGCCCCGTGTCGCGCCCTTCTTCGGACAATTCAAATGAAAGTCCCTTGGCTTCGATACCGGGCGTCCAACGCTGGCACTGTTCCCGCGCAACTGCAACGAGGGTGACGCCGTTTTCCATGGCGATCCGGCCAGAGGAGGCCGCGTCTGGATGCGAGCGCGCAAGCGTCAGGAAGGTTTCGACCAGATTGCGCATTTCCTCTGCGGCGCGCGCGATGCGCCCGGTCTGCTCGCGCCCGCGCCCGGAGATGCCAGCTGTCTCCAACAATTCGCAGGATGTGGCTATAACCATCAGCGGCGTGCGCAACTCGTGACTGACGTCGCTAGTAAACAAGCGCTCCCGTTCCATGGCGAGATTGAGACGGCTCAGCGCATTGTCGAAAGCTTCGGCCAGATGACCGATTTCATCGTCCGCGTAATCCTGCGCCAAAGGCGCTGCCGGGGGGACGCGCTGCAAGCCGCGCACCTGTTCGGCAAGGCGGCTGACCGGCGCCATGATTCTTTTGCTCATCAGCCTGCCCAGCATCCAGGCGCCGGCGACGGTAAGCAGGAACCCACAGAAAAGAATGGTGAATAGCGCTTTTTCGTGTGCCTCGAATTCGTGTTGATCTTCCACCAGCATGTAGCGCTGTCCGTTCACTTCGCGAATATAGACCCAGTAGTTATCCCCTTCCCCCGTTTCGCTGAACCCCAAGCCTAAGCGCGCCCGCGCGAATTCTTCAGGTATGGCATATTCCGGGCGGTCGGAGGCGAAAAACTGCATGTTCAGATCCAGGCGGGGCGCGCCGCCATGCCGCAGGTATTCGTCGAGTACGCGGGTAAGCGTCCTGTCCAGCGTCTGGGAGACGAGCCGCTTTTCGACTGAATGCACGACATAGACAATACCCAGCGACAGCGTACCGCTCACGACAAAAGTCATCAGCGTGAACGCCACGGCGATCCGGCGGGCGAAAGGCTGGCGGCGGCGCTCAGTAGCCATTTTCCGCTGCGGCGAGACGGAACCCCACGCCATGCACGGTATGCAAGAGCGCGCTGGGGAAAGGCTTGTCCATGACCTGACGCAACTGGTAGATATGGCTTCTCAAGCTGTCGCTGCCGGGAAGGTTTTCGCCCCACAGAGCTTCTTCGAGCGTTTCGCGCCGCACCACGGCTGGACTTTTCCGCATCAGGATTTCGAGAAGCTTCAGTTCGATAGGATTGAGCCTGAGTGGCTTGCCCGCACGGCTGGCTTCCAGTGTGTCCAGGTCATAGCAAATGTCGCCCACTTCGAGCCGACGCTTGCCCCCGCCCGCGATGCGGCGCAACACAGCTTCAATGCGCGCAGCCAGCTCCGAGAGGGCGAAAGGTTTGACGAGGTAATCGTCCGCGCCATGCGCAAATCCCCGCAGGCGATCTTCCAGTGTGTCGCGCGCGGTCAGCATGATGATGGGCGTATAGTTCCGCCCATCTTCCCGCAGCCGCCTGCATACTTCAAAACCGTCGATGGCGGGCAGCATGACGTCAAGCACGATGAGATCGTAATGCTGAGTCGCCGCCAGATGCAGGCCGGAGAGACCGTCTTCAGCGCAATCGGTGACATAACCTTCAAGTTGAAGATAGTCCAGCACATTGGCCAGAATATCCCGATTGTCTTCAATGACCAGTATGCGCATGTGTCAATCCACGTAAAGCGGTACGCGGCAATTATATTGCGCCGGACAGATCCGGCCCGACAAAGAAGGCGTCGAACATTGCAACAGCGCAATTGACAAAATTTTCACATCTTTTTGACAAATCCTTGATGCATGGCTCCCTAGAGTAGCGAGCAGTTCCATTACCGGATACTCGCTATGCCCAAGAACAACTCTATCAATCTTGAATTTTCCCGAAAGTACGATTTGGCACATGCCCAACAGTACCTGCACAAACATCAGGATGGCCTGGCCCGGCGCCTGTCGCACTGGCGCGAAACGCAACTGGCGCGCCGCGCCCTGGAACTAGCGGATGAGCCTGATCTGGTGCTGGATCTGCCATGCGGCGCGGGGCGCTTCTGGCCGATGCTCTGCGAAAAACCGGGCCGAACGGTATTTGCCGCCGACAATTCCGCCGACATGCTCGCAGTCGCTCGCGCCGCACAAGCTGCCGAAGTGGCGCTAAGGATCAAATCCTTTCAGACATCAGCCTTCGCCATCGACTTGAGCGCTGATTCGGTGGATTGCATCTTTTGCATCCGTCTTCTGCACCACATCGAATCCGCCAAGCATCGTTTGGCCATTTTGCGCGAATTCCATCGCGTCAGCCGCGATACGGTCATTGTTTCGTTATGGGTCGATGGCAATTACAAGGCATGGAAGCGCAGCCGCCTCGAAAAGCGCCGCGCCGCCAAAATGGAAGGCGCACAAAACCAAAACCGTTTTGTCGTATCGCGGCAAGTTATCGAACAGGAATTCTCACAAGCCGGCTTCATGATGATAAAATATCTGGACTTCCTGCCATGTTATGCCATGTGGCGCACTTATGTGCTGCGCAAGGAGTGCCGGGCGCTGCGATGGCTCGACCATATATCGAACAAGGCAGCCTGAGCCATGTGCATCCTGGACAGCTC
>JAIRZG010000025.1 GCA_031267345.1 Zoogloeaceae bacterium | reverse complement strand
GGCGATACCCGCCTCAATCTGCGGCTGATTGGCGTGTTGCACGGCATTTTGTTTCTTGCCCTCATCGGTCGCCGCCTTTTACGCGCGTTGCCGAGGCGGAGCGGCAAAAATCAGGGCGGAGCGTTGCTGCTGGGTCTGGTATTGGTGGTGGTCGGCTCGATAGGCGTGTTTTTCGGCAAAATCATCAAAGCGGCCATTTCCCGCGAGCGCGAATATCTGGCGGACGCTTTTTCCGTGCAATTCACCCGCAATCCGGATGGCCTGGCGGGCGCATTGAGAATGATGGGCGGATTCGGCGCGCGCATCGAACATCCGCAGGCGGAAGAAGCCAGTCACCTGTTTTTTGGTGAGGGGTCGCGGCATTTTTCGCTGTTCAGCGGGCTGTTCGCCACGCATCCGCCCATAGAAAAGCGTATCGCCCGCATCGAAAACAGCAGGCTTGACGCAGTGCAAAAAAGCGTGACGCCCGCCCGCGCGGCAAAAGCGGCGGCGGGGACACAGGGCGGCGGCAGCGGTCTTCTGGAGCCTGGTCTGGATGGCCCCGCGCAGTTGGTCTATGCCCAAGCGTTTCTTGCCGACCTGCCGACGGAAGCGGGTTGGGATGTGCATACGCCGCGTGGCGCGCTGGCGGCGATTTACGCGTTGCTATTCGCGGCAACGGATACGCCGGAAATCCGGCAAAAACAACGGGCGATCATCACGGCGTCGCATGACGCGGCGCTGGCCCAGAGCGCCTGCGACTGCGTGGCATGGCTGACGGCGCACGGCGTGCGCAGTCGTCTGCCGTTACTGGATTTGGCCTTGCCCGTACTGGGCGGCTTTGCCGCGCCGGACAAACAATGCTGCCTGGAATGCGCCAACGCGCTGGTGCGGGCGGATGGTCGCCTGTCGCTTTCGGAACTGGCGCTGGCGCATCTCCTGAAAAGCGCCTTGGGTCTTCCCCGCGCCCGCCATCGTCTGCGGACAGAGCGTCTGGCGACGGATGTGTCCTATCTGCTGGCGCTCCTGACCCATGCGGGCGGTTCGGACGACGCGGCGGCGCGGGCAGCCTATCGGCACGCGCTCACGCTCACGTCGTTCAACGACACGCCGTTTCCGGAAAAATCCGACCTGCGTCCGGAAGCGGTCGATGCCGCGCTGGATCGGCTTGCCCAGGCCACACCACGCTTTCGTCAGCATTTCCTCGCCGCCTGCGCCGCCACCGTGCGGCACGACGGCAAAATCACCGTCGCGGAATCCGAGCTCCTGCGCGCCTTTGCCCAAAGCCTGGATTGCCCCGCGCCGCCCCTGCTGCCGGATGAAGCCTGAAAACGAAGGACAGAAGACAGAAGACGATAAAATTGTCGGCGCGCCGCGCCGCAGTATTCTGAACATCGGAGTTTTTTATGTTTGCCTTTGTCCATCGTTTTTTGTTGCCGCTCTCCGCCTTGCTGGTTCTGTCGCCCGTCGGCGCGGAAGCAGGGGCGTATCTGAACGCGCCATCGATGGCGTTGCCTGCCCGTGATTGTCCGTCCGCGCCGGAACTGGGGACGCAGGCGGACATGGAGCGGGCGCTGGAAGATTATTTGTCGCGTTCGGGCAAGGCGCTGTCCATGCGGAGCAGCGCCATTGCGCTTTATCAGGAGCTCCGCGCCAGGAAAGCGCGTAAGGAAGCCCTGAGCGGTCAGGACTTGCAGCGCATCCGCGATGGCGCGCTGACCCTGATCGAGGAGCGGCAAATTCTGCTCGATACGGCGCTCGCGCATGAATGCTGGCTTGCGTCGCCGCCTGCGGCGGGCGTTCCCGGCAAGATTCAGCGTTTGGGTGTGCTGCTTTCCCTTTCTTCGGCCTTGATGCTGTACGACAATTACCGGATGGCGATTTCGCTCTGGCAGGACGACAAGGACATGCGCCGCCACCTGAACCATCTGGATTTGGGCGAGGGTCTGCTTTCCGCCGGGGAATTGCGGCGCATCAACCTGATGTTTGCCTCTGCCGATAACCGACGGCGGGTACGCAGCGCCATCAAGTGGTATCGACAGCACATTGCCGAAAAAGACAAGGACGACCCCTGCGCGCCAACGGACGCGGAGTTTGCCGATTACGCGCCCGCTTGCCGCTATCTGCGCGCCTTTGTGGAGCAAAGTCCCTCATTTCACATGGTGGCGAAGCGGCGACCGTTCCAGGTGATGGGACAGACCTTCGGGATTTTTGGCGACCTGGCGCAGGACGCCTTGTTCCGGCTGCGGCGGGATGGCGTCCATTTTTCCAGTCTGCTGTTTGGCAACACCGTAGGACTAGTGGAAACACGGCGCGGCAAGTTGTATCGGCAGTCAGCGGTAGAGAAAGAGGCGGCGGACGTTTTGCGGGCGGGCGACATTTTGCTGGAAAAAACGCCGTTTCGTCTGACGGACGCCTTTATTCCCGGACACTGGGGACATGTCGCCATCTGGGCAGGCACGGAAGCCGAGCTGCAAGAACTAGGGCTTTGGGAGCATCCGCTGGTTGTACCGCATCAGACGGCTATCCGCGCCGGACGGGGCGTGGTGGAAGCCTTGCGGAGCGGCGTGGAAATCAATTCTTTGGCGCAATTTCTCAATATCGACGATCTGGCGATCGTGCGGATGGTGGATTTGCCGCCGGAAAAAAAGCGGGCGGCGTTGCTGGAGGCGCTGCGTCATGTCGGCAAAGCCTACGACTTCAATTTTGACGCCGAAAGCACCGACCGCATTTTCTGCTCCAAGCTCATTTATCTCGTCTATGGCGATACCGATTGGCCGACCAGCCGTTTCCTGAACCGCTTTACCATCAGCCCCGACAACATCGCCCAACGCGCCGCCGAAACATCCGGGCCGCTCACCCCGGTGCTGATCTACCACGACGGACGCAAAACCCCGGCCACCCCCGCCAGCATGGCGCAGCTTCTGGCGGGAGAACGCGGGAACAGGCGTTGAAGAAGAGCATCGACATGCGCATGGGCGTAAAAATGAATCCGCGCGCAGTCGGATTCTCGCCAAGGCAGGGCAATCGCATGAATGCCGCCATCGTACACGCTGACATTTTTTCGTTTACGCACAAAGACTTACACAGGGGGCTGTTCACAGCCTTTTGTTTTATGTAGTTTTCTGTCTTTTTG
>JAIRZG010000234.1 GCA_031267345.1 Zoogloeaceae bacterium | reverse complement strand
CCTCCAGCCCGGGCGCGAGCAAATAGCCGCAGGTTACGCGATCTACGGGCCGTCGACCCAGTTGGTGCTGACCGTAGGCAAGGGCGTGCATGCTTTTACGCTCGACCGCGAGATGGGCGGCTTCATCTACACGCATCCGTTCATGACCGTACCCGCCGAGACGCGGGAATACGCGATCAACGCATCCAACATCCGTTACTGGGAGCCGCCGGTACGGCGCTACATCACCGAATTGCAGCAAGGCAAGGAAGGCCCGCGCGGCGTGGATTTCAATATGCGCTGGGTGGCCTCGATGGTGGCCGACGTGCACCGGGTGCTGACGCGCGGTGGAATCTTCATGTATCCGCTTGATGAAAAATGCCGCGCCAAGGGCGGCAAGCTACGGCTGATGTATGAGGCCAACCCGATGGCGATGCTGATCGAGCAGGCGGGCGGCGCGGCCACGACCGGGCACGAGCGCATTCTCGATGTAGCGCCGGAACGTCTGCACCAGCGCGTGCCGGTCATCCTCGGCTCCCGCAGCGAAGTCGAACGGCTTGCTTCCTATCACGACGCGGCTTCCGCCTGATATTGTCAGCGGGATGAAGAATGACATCGTGCACGACGGCTTGCTTTCTCTGCCCACAGTCATGGCGCGCGCGTCAGTGGGCGCTAGTTTTTGTCTTGCAGTTTCTTTGCGCCGCCATGGCATCTGCCGAAGGCATCAAAATTGATCTTGATGCGCCGGCGGAAGTGCAAACACTGCTCCAGCAACATGTCCATCTGTTGCAGATGGCCTCCGGCGACATTCCCGCTCCGGGGCCAGATCGCGCCGCGCTGCTGCGGCGCGCCCAACATGAAGTAGCCGATCTGCTCGCCACCGAGGGCTATTTTTCCCCCATGATTCGTCTCAACCGAGCCGACACTGAGAACTGGCACCTGAGCGTCGAACCTGGCGAAAGGGCCATGATTGCGGCTGTCGATATTCGTTTCCAGGGAGAACTCGGAGACGGCAATCAAGAAACACAATGTGAAAGCCTGCGGCGCAACTGGGCAATGCCAACCGGAGTTCCCTTTCGTCAGGCGGATTGGGAAGACGCCAAGCAGGCGCTGCTCGATGCCTTGCAGCGCGAGCGTTATGCGGCGGCGAAATTTGTATCGACCAAGGCCGACGTGGATGCCGGCACCGCCAGGGTAAGGCTCGACATCACAATCGACAGCGGCCCGACCTTCCGCTTCGGGGCGCTCGAAGTCAGCGGCCTGCACGAGTTGCCGCCGGATTTCGTCGCCCGTTACAACACGCTCAAGGAGGGCGACATCTATAGCCGCCGCGACCTGCTGGCTTTCCAGGAATCATTGCAAACCGCGCCGCAATTGTCCGTAGCAGTGGTAAGCATAGACCCCGATCCGCAAAAAGCTGCTGCCGTGCCAATCCGAGCGACTGTGACCGAGGCGATACCGCAGCGGCTGGGTTTCGGCCTGGGTATATCGAGCAATACTGGCTACCGGGCTGAAACATCCTACCGTCACGTCAACCTTTTCGGGTATGGATGGGAGCTTGCGAGCGGTTTGCGTATGGAGCAGCGCCGCCAGTACGCATACGCCGATCTTTTCCTGCCGCCCGGGCAGGCGCGCCACCGCGACAGCGCCGGCATGAGCCTTGAGCGCAGCGACCTGGAGGGCCTTCGGATATACACCGCCGCAGCGGGGCTGGCCCGGAACACCCGGCACGACGACATCGAAACCCAGGTTGCCACACGGGTGCAACGCGAAGAAATTCATCCCGAGAATGCCGAAGCGAACAGCTACAACACCCTGACGCTGAACTGGAGCTGGATACAGCGCGCTGTCGACAATGTGCTGAATCCGCGCAAGGGCCACGTAATCGAAGTCCAGCTTGGCGGCGGCCTCGGCCTGTCCGCGCAGGCGCAGCATTTCACCCGCGCCTACAGCCGCTATCAGCACTATTTCACCCTCGGAGAGCGCAATGTGTTCACCCTGCGCGGCGAAGCCGGTGCGACGCTGGCGAAAACGCGGGATGGCGTCCCGCAAGATTTTTTATTCCGCGCAGGGGGCACGCAATCGGTGCGCGGCTATGCTTACCGCAGTCTTGGCGCGACGGAAGGCTCAGCCACCGTTGGGGGACGCTACATCGCCACCGCCAGCGCGGAACTCGTGCGCTGGATCGAGGCCAACGCGGGAATGGCGGTTTTTGTCGACTCAGGCGACGCCGCCGATTCGAGAACATCTTTCCGCGCCCACACCGGCTACGGTTTCGGTGCACGATGGCTCAGCCCCGCCGGCCCGCTGGCCATCGATCTGGCCTGGGCGCGCAACGAAAAACGCCCGCGGCTGCATTTTGGGGTAGAAGTGGCGTTTTAGAGCCTGTTGCCGTCTTTCAAAAAAACCCGGGACTCTCTCCATCCGTTCGGACAGGGCTTATGAAAGCCCATGGCGCGCCATAAAGAACGCCCTTCTCGAAAGAAGGGCGAACGGAATAATCCAGGGAGAGAGGATCAAGCAAATTCTCAGGCCCGCGCGCTACGGCGGCGAGCCACAGCCCCCACGATACCCAGGCCAGCGAGCAGCATAGCGTAGGTTTCCGGTTCAGGCACGGCGGGGAGTCGCGTAGAGGAGGACATGATGGCGATACTGTAGGAACCCCGGCTACCGGCCAGATTGCCGGAAACCCAAAGGCTGTAGCTGCCAGCGCCCAAGGTCGCGGCATCGAATGTGCCAGTCGGATTATCGAACAATGAAAGAGTCTTGCCCGTCCCGGTCTCGGTCAAGTATACCGACCAGTCGGAAAGCCCTACCGTCCCCAGATCGACGGAGATTATGGCGTCGCCGGTAAGCGAAAACAGAAAATTATCGGTGATTACCGGCATGTTGTCGTAATAATGAAACGTGGTGGGGCCGCCCCAACTCGAATCCGTGTCGAATCCGTAGAGATAGGAGGTAGCGGCTTGAGCTGCGCCGGCAAAACTGAATCCCAGTACTGTGGCCGCAACAAGTTTAGAAAGACATCTCATTTTTGTAACTCCTCTTTTTTTGTGGGTTGTGAAAATCCGGCAATGCGCTTAATTTCGCACCATGCGTGCGCTGCTGCCGACAACCGATAGAGCAATTATTGAGCCATATATGTATACTTATGATTTATAGTGATTTTTTATGAATTGCTTTGATCCACACGAGAAACTGCTCGAAAAGCCGACATTCCAGGACAGTGATATTTCGGTAAACCGCAATGAAATCAAAAAAATGCGCCATATTTCAGCGATTTTAATGGCATTAAAATACTTGAATTCGTCAATTTCCTCGTGGGTCAGTACAATTCATGCTATTGATTTTCAACGGGCAAAATATGTCGCTGTCTATTGCGTGTTCTATATGAATACAAATCCGTTTCGCCAAAAATGTGTAAATATTTTTGACA
>JAIRZG010000111.1 GCA_031267345.1 Zoogloeaceae bacterium | reverse complement strand
GCCGCCGTCAACGGTCAGGCTGCCCACGGTCGCATAGTTATTGCCATCGGAAAAAACGCCCCGGCCTTCCAGTTTCAGGGTGTCTATCGCGGCGTAGCCTGGAGTATAGAACATTGTGTTGATTTGCAATTGGCCGTCGCCCAGCCGGGCCGTGCCGATATAGACGCCATCGCCGCCCATGGCCGTGCTTGATGTGCCCGCTGTGGTTTGAAAAAGAAAGAGGGTCGTGTCGCCGCTGGTCACGTCGAGAGTGGCTACATTGAAAGCAAGGTTGCTGCCGGTGTTCGCGGCCAGCCAAATTTCCTGCGCGGCAAGGCTGGTCGCAAAGAAACCCACGTCCCCGCCCGCGCCGGTGCTCTGGTGGCCATAGGCGTCAGTTTCGCCATTTCCGCCACTGAATACATTAAGCTCATTTGCCGTCAAAGCGCCATTTACGGTGAGTTGGGCGGCGCCGCCCGTTCCTCCGGCGCCGCTTGTGCCGCTGCCGACAGGGTCGGGCGCGCCGTTAGCGCCGTTTCCGCCGTTGACATACACGTTGCCGGAGACGTTCATATTCCCGTTCAAGGTCAGAGACGCCGAGCTGCCATCGCCGCCGTTACCGCCGTTATAACCGGAATCCGTGCCGCCTTGCCCGCCGCGTCCGCCGTTACCGCCATAAACATAGATGTTGTCGGCGGAAGTGTCGCTCGTACTGAGCATGGCGTTTGCGCCCACACCGCCCGTGCCCCCCACGTTGTAGCTGTTGGCGTTACCGGCAAAGCCCGAGGAGCCGCCACCCACAGCCGTTCCCGCCGCGCCGGGAGCTGTGCCGGATGCGTCGCCGCCGCTTCTGGCCGCATCGTATGCTGTTCCCAGAACCACACTGGCCCCGCCACCGCCACCGGCATTGCCGGAGCCGGAAGCGCCATATCCACCTCGGCCACCCATGCCGCCATACGCTCCGGTTAGATTGCCGCCAAAAGCATAGTTGCTTGCTCCATTACCGCCGCCGCCCCCGCCCCCGCTGCCACCGGAAACGGCAATATCGGCGGCAAACGCGCCGCCCGAAAAGACCAGCGCCAGCGCCAGAACAACGGGCCTTAGTTTGCCTATGTCATGCGGGGGGGGGGGGTGATTACGTCATTACTCAACCTGGGTTCGCGGTGCATGATGCTTCCTTTGCGAAATAAGAAAATACGAGAAGCGGCGATTATACGTCCGAAATACGGGGAGATATCAAACCCTTCCGCCGTACTCTCCCTCCCCTTCAAGGGGAGGCCGGGGTGGGGATGGGGTTCAGAGGACAGACGCCTGCAATCATCCAAAAAAGGGCGCATCGTCCTGAATGACATCAGGAAACACCCGCGTTTTTTACTTTGGCATGGCCAGCGCCTGCGCGACAGACGAATCGCTGGACGCCGCGCGGCGGGTCGTGAAAGAATCCGCCCATGTTGACCGCTCCGCACCTCCACAATCCCGAAGCCAGTCTGACGCGCGTCTTCCGGCGTATTGCCGCAGACGGCATGGCGGATCTGCCGCTCGGCAATCCGGCGCTGGCAGTGGAAGCCGTGGGATTTCGGCAGACGGAAAACGGGCATTGGCTGGGGGTGTTGATTGCGCCCTGGACGATGAATCTCCTGCTGCTGCCCGCTGCCGACGCCCGCGCGCCCTGGCCGGAAAAGGCTCCAGGCGACAGGCAGCTTTGGCGTTTTCCTTCCGGCGCGTATGAATTCATTGTCGCCGCCGAGGATGAATTGGGCGTCTATCACCTCTGTTCGCTGTTTTCCCCGCCGTATCGCTTCGTTTCGCAGGAAGCGGCGCGGCAGACCGCCTATGCCGCGCTGGCGGGACTTTACACGCCATCCGCCGTAGATGCCGCGGACGCGCCGATCGCCGAAAACACCTCCGGCAAAAGCCGACGGGCGTTTTTGGGGTTGCGATGATTGCGGCGGGCGAACTGCTCATTTGCGCAAATTGTCGGCAGGGGCAGGTCGATATTCGCGTCCGGCTTGAGCGTCCGGACATTGCGCGGTTCTTTGTCGGCATGAGCGGCGAACAGGTCGTGGCTGCCGCGCCGCTGATCTACACCCTGTGCGGCCGGGCGCAACAGGCCGCCGCCGCCGCCGCGCTGGCGGTCGCGGCAGGTCGTCCGCCACCGCCGATCGACGATGACGCCTTGTGGCGGGAGCATCTGCACGCCTGTCTGTGGCGGCTGTGTCTGGACTGGCCAATGGCGCTGGCGCGTCCGCTGGCGGAGCAGGAAGCGGCGCGTTCGGCGTTCGCGCATTGGCATCGGCAGACGCGGACATCGCCTGCCGTGTTTGCCAGAGCGACAAAAAATATCCTGTACGCGCTTGCCGCCAACCTTCCCGTCGAACCCTCGCCAATCCACGCGCTTTGCAACGCGCAGTGGGAAAAGGCGCAAAAAGCCTGGCGGGCGTTGCAAAAAAACGCGCCGTATCCGCTGGTCGCGCGCGGCAAAAACGGCGTCGGCGCGGGCCGGACGCAAACGGCGCGCGGCACGTTGACGCATGTCCTGCGCCTCCATGCCGGACGCATTGGCGCCTATCGCGTGCATACGCCCACGGACCGTCATTTTGCCAACGCCGCCCCTCTGACGGCGCAATTCAACGCCCTCTGCGCCATCCGCAGAGAAAACGCCGATAATGCGAGTCTGCGGCAAATTCTGGAATGCGCGACGCTGGCGCTCGATCCGTGCGTTCCGCATCGCCTTGAATGGCGGGAGTCGGCATAAAATGCACGAAATGTCGCTGGCGGAAGGCATCCTGCAACTTGTGGAAGATACCGCGCGGCGGGAAGCGGCGCGGCGCGTCAGCGGCGTGATTCTGGAAATCGGCGCGCTCGCCAGCGTCGAAATCGAGGCGCTGCGTTTTTGCTTTGACGCCGTGACCCGCGATACGCTGGCGGCGGCGGCGCGGCTGGAAATCCGCGTTCTGCCGGGTCAGGGCTGGTGTATGCCCTGCGGACAGTCCGTGCCGCTGACCGCGCTGACCGATCCCTGCCCGCAGTGCGGCAGTTTTCAGGTGCAGCCGGTGAGCGGCATGGAAATGCGCGTAAAAGAAATTGAAATCGAATAGGAGAAAGCGATGTGCGCCACCTGCGGCTGCGAAAGCGATGCGCCCCGAATCGACGGCGCAAGCATGTCCCACGAACACGCGCATGGGCATGAACACGATCACGCGCGTCCCCACGCAACGCGCAAGGTTTCGGTTGAGACGGACATTCTCGCCAGAAACAACGCCTATGCCGCCGAAAACCGCAAGCGTTTCGCGGATGCCGCCTGTCTGGTCCTGAATCTGGTCTCCAGCCCCGGCTCCGGCAAAACCACGCTGCTTGTCCGCACCCTTGCCGCATTGAAGGATGAATTGCCGCTGGCGGTCATCGAAGGCGATCAGGAAACGCAGTTTGACGCCGAGCGCATCCGCGCCGTGGGCATTCCCGCCCTGCAAATCAACACCGGCAAGGGCTGCCATCTGGACGCGCACATGATCGCGCACGCGCTGGAAAAACTGCCGCCGCCGGAAGGCGGCATCCTGTTTGTCGAAAACGTCGGCAACCTGGTGTGTCCCGCCGCTTTCGATCTGGGCGAAGCCGCCAAGGTCGCCATTCTTTCCGTCACCGAAGGCGAGGACAAACCCTTGAAGTACCCGGACATGTTCCATGCTTCCCGCCTGATGCTGATCAACAAAATCGACCTGCTGCCCTACGTGGACTTCGACCCGGAAAAGGCCGCCGCCT
>JAIRZG010000067.1 GCA_031267345.1 Zoogloeaceae bacterium | reverse complement strand
CTGACTGGAACCGACCGGATGATGAACGCTACGAACTCCCCCCTCGCCTGGCCGCGCTTGCGTTATCTGCTGGCCGGGACGGCGCTCTTTTTTATCGTCTTCGCGCTGTTGCGCGCGGGTTTTTATCTGTGGGCGTCCGAAGTGTCGCTACGCGGGACAGAGGCCGCCGACGCCGCGACGGTATTGGAAACCCTGGGCATTGGCCTGCGTTTCGATTTGCGCCTGGCGATCCTGCTGATGCTGCCGCCCGCGCTGTTGCTTGCCCTGCCGCGCTGGAAATCGGCGCCCATCTACGCCCTGCGCCTCTGGCTGGCGGTCGCCATCCTGTCGGCGGCGCTGGTCTACATCGTCGATTTCGGGCATTACGCCTATCTGGGCTGGCGCGTAAACGCCACGGTCACGCGCTTTCTCGGCGACGCGCAAATCTCCGCCGACATGCTCTGGCAGAGCTATCCCGTCGTCCGGCTGACGCTCCTCTGGCTTGTGGCGAGCGCGGCGCTGTTCGCCCTCTTTCTGCGTCTGGAAGGCCGGACGCTGGCGCATCCGCCCAAGCCCGCAAGCAAAGCGGCGATTGGCGGAATGCTCACGCTGACGGTCGTGCTGGGTTTCCTCGGCATTCTCGGTCGCCTCACCAACATCAACCTCGCCAATCCGGTGCCGCTGCGCTGGAACGAAGCCTTTTTTTCCGGCAATACGCGCATCAGTATGCTTGGCCTGAATCCGGTGATCTTCATCTGGGATACCGCCCGCACTTCCACTGACCGCTACGATCTCGCCGCCGCGCGCGAACATGCCGGAGAGATTGCCCGTTACCTTGGCGCGCCCATGCCGCCGCAAGGGGCGGACGCCGATCTGCCGCGTTTTACGCGCGACGTGCCCATACAGCCTCATCGCCTGAAAGGGCAACGTCCGCCCAATGTCGTGTTCGTCATGCTGGAATCGCTCGGCGGCGCGGTCACCGGAATGCACGGCAACCCGCACAACCCCACGCCCCATCTCGACGCGCTGGCGCGTGAGGGCTGGTTTTTGAGCAATTTTTATGTCCCCGTGACCGGCACGGCGAAAACCGTGTGGGCGAGCATCACCGGCATCCCCGACGTTTCCCGCACGGAAAGCGCCAGCCGCAATCCGGTCATCCTGCCGCAGCACACGCTGCTGAATGCCTTTACCGCTCACAGCAAGCACTACGCGATTGGCGGCAGCGCGGGTTGGGCAAACATGAGCGCGCTCATCAAGAGCAGCATCGACGGGGTTGAACTGCATGAGGAAGGCGAATGGAAATCGCCCAACATCGACGTGTGGGGCATTTCCGATCTGGCGCTTTTCCGCGAAGTCGACGCGCTGCTGCGCGCGCAACCGAAGAACAAGCCTTTCTTCATCATCGTCCAGACCGCCGACAATCATCCGCCGTTTACCATTCCCGCCGACAATGATGGTTTCGAGTCGAAGGAACTGCCGGATGACGCATTGCCGGATTCCGGCTTTCGCAGCAACGCGCAATACAACGCCGTGCGCCTGCTCGACCATACCATCGGTCGCTTCCTGGCAATGGCGAAAGAAAGCGGCTATCACGACAACACGCTTTTCGTTTTCTACGGCGACCACAACGGGCGCATTTCGCGCATCCCCTTCAAATCGCGCGCCTACGAAGAACTCAACCTGGAAAGCCTGCATGTTCCCGGCATCATTTACGCGCCGAAGCTAATCAAGCCGCGCGTCACCGAAGACGCCGCCAGCCTGATCGATCTCCTGCCTACCGTGGCGGGATTGCTTGGCGTCGAATACCGTAACGCCACCCTGGGACGCGACATCCAGCTTCCCGCGCCGGAAGGCGAACGCGCCGTGCCGCTGGTGCTGCGCGAAGGCGCGTTCCCGTTGCTGGGCGCAGTCACCCGCCGCCATTTGTTGCGGATGAACGCCGACGGCTCGCAACCCGGCCTGTACGCCGTCGATTCCGATACGCTGGAAAACCTGGCGGACAGCAATCCGGAAGAATACGCCCGCCTCCTGACCCTGACGCGCGGCCTGCACGAAACCGCGCGCGTGATGCTCTACAGCAATCAGAAGACAAAGGATTGAGGACGGAAAACCACCAAAGCGAACCCGGCCGAAAGATCGCGCCGCCTAATCCTTCGGCATAATCACGTCCTTCCTGAAATCCTTTATTGATGCGGCTTTCGTGTTGCGGTGCAGCATAAAAAGGCGGACTTTACCGTTGTCTTTGCGCGCGCAATCAAGTACATTTTCACAAATCAGAACAAGTCAGGCGACTGACGCACAACAACAGGGTAACAGCGTGAAAAGCACTCATACAAACGCCACGTGTCGGGGAGAGCCTCTGCCTTCCTGTCTGCCGTTTTTTGCCTTTCCCCTTTTTGCCTTTCCCTTTGTGGATCTGTCCCGCGACCGGAAACTGCCGTACTGGCCTTTGGCTTGGCAGGCTTCGCGCTGGCGGTGAGCAGTTTCGACGCGGGCGGCGTTCGTGTATCCGGCGCGTCCGCTTTGGCGTCGGCGTCTGGTCGGCGTTCAGGTTTTTAAACGGTGTAAGCAATCAACTGGAGGAGCATGATGAAAGTACTGGTTCCCGTTAAACGGGTTGTCGATTCCAATGTCAAGGTGCGCGCCAGGGCGGACGAGACGGGCGTAGATCTGGCGAATGTCAAAATGGCCATGAATCCGTTCGATGAAATCGCTGTCGAAGAAGCGGTGCGTCTCAAGGAAAAAGGCGTTGCGACGGAAGTGGTGGTGGTGAGTTGCGGTCCCGCCACCAATCAGGAAACCCTGCGCACCGCGCTGGCGGTGGGCGCCGACCGGGCGATTCTGGTCGATGGCGGCGACGTCGACTTGCAGCCGCTGGCGGTCGCCAAGCTCTTGAAGGCGCTGGTCGCAAAAGAAGCGCCGCAACTGGTGATTGCCGGCAAGCAGGCGATTGACGACGACGCCAATCAGGTCGGGCAGATGCTCGCCGCGCTGCAAAGCTGGCCGCAAGTCGCGTTCGCCTCCAAAGTGGACGTGGCGGACGACAAGGCGAAAGTGACGCGGGAAATCGACGGCGGGCTGGAAACGCTGGAAGTGCCGCTGCCTGCCGTGATTACGGTGGATCTGCGCCTGAACGAGCCACGTTACGCCAAGCTGCCGGATGTCATGAAAGCGAAGAAAAAACCGCTGGATACGACGACGCCCGCCGAACTCGGCGTGGATGTCGCGCCCCGTCTGAAGACCCTGAAAGTCAGCGAGCCGCCCAAGCGGCAGGGCGGCGGCAAGGTGGCCGATGTGGCCGATTTGGTCAACAAACTCAAAAACGAAGCAAAGGTGATCTGAAATGGCTATTCTCGTTATTGCTGAACACGACCACGCCAGCCTCAAGGCGGCAACCCGCAATACGCTGGCGGCAGCCGCCAAACTGGGCGGCGACGCGCATCTGCTCATCGCGGGCAGCAACGCCGCCGGCGCGGCGGCGCAAGGCGCGACGGCGGGCGTCGCCAAGGTGTTGCTGGCGGACGCGCCCCAATACGCCGAACAGTCCGCCGAAAATCTGGCGGCGCTGGTCGTCTCCCTTGCGGGCGGCTACTCGCACATTCTGGCTCCGGCCTCTTCCTTCGGTAAAAACTTCCTGCCGCGCGTGGCGGCGCTGCTGGACGTGGCGCAGATTTCCGACATCGTTGGCGTGACCTCGGCGGATACTTTTGTGCGCCCCATCTACGCGGGCAACGCGCTGGCGACGGTGCAGAGCAGCGACGCGGTGAAGGTGATTTCCGTGCGCGCCACGGCCTTTGACGCGCTGCCGGACAGCGGTTCCGCGCCAGTGGAAAACGTGACGGCGGCAGCTG
>JAIRZG010000052.1 GCA_031267345.1 Zoogloeaceae bacterium | reverse complement strand
CGTCGCGACGGTGGCGGAGATAGTAATGGCTGTCGTACTCCGTAATGAGCGCCGCCTGTGTTTTTACGCTGGCATCGCTGTTCGTCAGGCGTTTGATGGCGGCGGTCAGTTTTGTTTCCGAAAAACCAGTGGAATCGATCGTAATGCGTTCACCGTTCGTCTTGCTGGCTAATAGTATGGCGTCATCGCCCAGGCGACGCCACGCCAGTTGAACGACTTCATCGGCATCGGGAAGCGCATCGGAAAGCGTCAGGGAGGGTTGCCAATCCCTGATTTTTTCCGGGATGCCCGTGCCGTAGTATCGAACCATCGCGTCTCGTGTGGGGGCTGCCGGGGAAAACAGCTTGCCTTGCAGAGCATTGACGATGCCGCTGAATGCCCAGAGGGTTGCAACGACGCCGCCAATCAGACCTGCCCAGAAATGCCAGCGGAACCAGAAGACGCGGTATGGATGCACACGGCCTTCCTTATAGGTGGGCTTGCCGCCCCAACCCGGACGCCAGCGTAACCAGCCGACAATCAGACCTGTAATGCAGGCGGCAAGACTGATGGCGATGATCCACAACAATACGTCGTTACGTACACTGCCCCAGCCTGCCGAATCGAAAAAACGGAACAGGTGTAACCAGTTGCCTGCCCAATAGGCGCCCCGTTCCAGCGCATTGGAAACTTGTATGACCTCGCCGTTGACTGCCGAAACGATCACTTCGCCACCTAGCGCGTTTTGCAGGGAAACGCGATGGAAGGGCGCAAGCGCGTCCTGCCCACGCAGAATCGAGGATCCTTTTTCCTGGATACCCACATATTGCAAATCGCGGGCGGTTTTTTCCTGACCATCGCGGACGAGCCAGGTTGCCGCGATTTTGAGTGCATCTTCGGGTGTGGCACGCCAGAGATGACCGTCAAGGGCGGAGACTGCGTAACGTCGTTCTCGCGTATCCTCCACCAGCCAAAGCGGCTGACCGCCTTGGCGCGACAGACGGGCTTCGACGATACCGATTTCGTCACTGCCAGTCTTGCCGTTCTTGTCGGATTGTCCGGCGGCGCGTTCTCCGGCGCTGCGTTTCCAGGCTTCGCCGAAACTCAACCAGCCCTGTTCTAGCCGCAAGGGTTCGGCGTGCGCCAACTGTTGGTCGCGGCTCAGGTTGATGCTGCTGGAGTACATGATAACCAGCCCGGAAGCAAACCAGAGCAGCATGAACAGCGCCAGGACGACGCCCGTCCAGCGGTGTATGAGAAAAATCAGGCGATTCAGCATGACGATGGATTCCTGAATGCAGGTTTTGACATGGGCATAACGATTCAAGGAAGCGTGGGTGCGTAGCGGAATGGAGGGCGGTTCGTGAACCCTTCCCCCTACGGATATCAATCTGCCGCGAAGCAATAAAACAGACCCGCGCCGCCACTGCTCTTTAGCTTTTCCGCGCTGCAACCCCGGCTGGCATGAGCGGAATTCCACGAGGTGTTGCCGCCGCCGGTGCGGTCGAAGTGACCGACCTGCACCGAGCCGGTTTCCGCGTTGCTGGTGTAGTTGCTACAGGTATGGTCTGCCGCGTCGGCAAAGGCGGCGCCATCCGGCAGTGACCCCGTGATGATGTCATGCTGGTTGGGCTGGTCGCCCGAACCCTTGACGTTCTCGCCTTTTTCGGTGATGGCGGTACTGCGGCTCAGGTTGCTGCCCAGACGCGCCAGTTCCACGGTATCGCCATGCAGATGCCCGACATCGCGGGCGACGAGCGCGCCTTTGGCGTTATGCCACGGCCCCTTGCCGATACGGTCGCGGGCATTGATGGCGGGTTTGCCGTCTTTTGCCTGGGTGCTGAGATAGGCGCGCCATTGCTTCCTGGCGCTGCCAGCTGCCTTGGCGAGCGCGGCGCAATGCGCGTCCGCTCCGGCCAGACCGCCGAGCCTGGCGCCGTCCAGGCCGACGCTGGTAACGAAAAAACCGAGTGGCGGTGGTTCTTGCGTCTGTTGTTGCGCCCAGGCGAAAGTGGATGTGGCGGACAAAGACAGGCCGATGCAGGCGGCGATGCAGGTTTTGTTCATGCGGATGTTTCCCGTAAAAATGAGTGAAAGAAAATTGGCGCGGCATTGCCGCAGCGCAGCATTCCAGCAACATCCACGCCACATCTGCACCCAGTACAGGGAAATCCGCGCAATACCTGATACTTCCGGTGATCAATGCAGGTCGACTATTTTTTGCCAGGTCGAGTGTTAGGCGCAGGCTGGTTTCATCGCAGCAATCGCTCACGCAAATCTGCTGCATGTGCAGCAAATTCCGGTGTGAGAAACCTTTGAACCCATTGCTTGTACGGCATGGCGTGCTTATTGCTGCGAGAGGACAAGAAATCCCGTTGCGGGATGTCGTTTTTATATTGGAGAATTTTTCATGAAATTGCTGCAAATCCTTTTTGCCGTAACCTTCTTGTTCACGGTAACAAGCGCCAGTGCCCAACAGGCGGCGCCCAATACCCCGACCGCTCCGCGTCAATGGACTTACAAGACGCCGAAAATCGACCGGGCAGCGGTCGACAAGTACCTTGCCGACCCCGGCAAGGTCGTCATTCTCGATGTGCGCCGCCCGGATGAATTGATCAGGAATGGCAGCTTCCCCGCTTTTCTGAGCATCCAGTTGGCCGATCTCGAAAAGCATATCGCCTATATCCCGAAAGACCGCGCCATCATCATCGTTTCCAACCACGCCTGGCGTGGCGGCGCGGCGGGTGACCAGTTGAGCGCCAAAGGCTACAACGTCGTGGGCGCGGCGGGTTCACTGGATTACGAGGAACAAGGCGGTGCGATTGCCAGAATTACCCCGCCCCCCGCGCAATGACCCCCAGGGCAATCGCATGAATGCCAAAAACATAAATTAATGATGACGGAACCGCCCGAATCTCCCCGCGCGCCTCGTAGGAAGAGGAGTTCCCTCCCCTTCAAGGGGAGAGCCAGGGTGGGGATGGGGTTTCATCCAGTACGCACACCCGCGCACCTGCTCGACGGAACCCCATCCCCGTCCCTTCCCCTTGAAAGGGAAGGGAGTGAGGCAAGCACCGCCCATACTTTTATGATGAACACGTTGATGCAATCGCCTTGGCTGGCTTTACTGTCTTCCGATCTGATATGATCGCGAACTTTCAATCCTCCTTGACGGGTTGGTCGCCGGATGAGTTTTTTCACGCTCATTGTTGTCTTTTTGCTGGAGCAATTGCAGCCTCTGAATTATCCGCGTTGGGTGGCGCGGCCTGTGCGGGCGTGGATGGCGTTCTGGGCGCGGCGTGTGGATGCGGGGAAGTATCCACAAGGGGTGTTGGGCGCGGTGTTGACGGTTTTTGCGCCAGTGCTGTCGTTGGGCGTGGTCTATGCCCTGTTTTATCGCGCCAGTGTGTTGCTGGCGTTTTTGCTCAATGTGCTGGCGCTTTATCTGACCTTGGGATTTCGCCAGTTCAGCCATTTTTATACGGATATTCAACTGGCGTTGCGTCTGGGCGATGTGGCGCGCGCGCGCGCGCTTTTGGCGGAATGGCGGAGCGAGAGCGTTACTGCCGACGACACAGGCGAACTGGCGCGGATGGCGATCGAGACGGCGCTGACCTCGGCGCATCGGCATGTCTTTGCCGTGCTGTTGTGGTTTGTGTTGTTGCCGGGACCGTTGGGGGCGGTTTTGTATCGGTTGTCGCATTTGTTGTGTGAAAACTGGTGCGCGCGCGGAGAATTCGGACGTTTTGCCCGCCAGCTTTTCTGGGTGCTGGACTGGCTGCCCGCGCGCGTGACCGCCGTGGTTTTTGCGGGCATGGGCAATTTTGTGGATGCGCTTTATTGCTGGCGCAGGTATGCGACGCGCTGGTATGATCCCGGCCTCGGCATTGTCATCGCCAGTGGCGCGGGTGCTTTGGGGGTGCGTCTTGGCCTGGGTGTTCCGGAAACCGCGATCTGGCCGGGCGATGCGAGCCGTAAAGACAGCAACAATGGTGATTCGGGTACCGGTGAAGCGGCGGATGTGGAATTCATGCAGAGCGCTGTAGGTCTGGTCTGGCGCGCCATTGTTCTGTGGTTGTTGTTGTTGTTGTTGCTTGGGCTTGCCAGACTGGCGGCCTATCCATCTTGAAAGAGGAGTTGTTCAATGCTTAAAGATATTGTTGTGCTCAGCGCCGCCCGTTCCGCCGTTGGCGCGTTCAACGGTTCGCTGAAGGATCTGGAACCCGCCGAACTGGGCGGACTGGTCATCAAGGAAACCATCGCACGCTCCGGCGTCGACCCCAAACAAATCAGCTTTGCCGCCGTGGGCAACATTATTCCCACGGAAAGCCGCTACCCCTATGTTTCGCGCGTGGCGACCATTCAGGGCGGCCTGTCCATGGATTCCGTCGTCTTCGCGGTCAATCGTCTGTGCGGTTCCGCCATGCAGGCCGTCATTTCCTGCGCCCAGGCGATTATGCTCGACGACGCGGATTACGCATTGGCGGGCGGTGTGGAAGTCATGTCGCGCGGCGCTTACCTGCTGCCCGCGCTGCGTTCCGGCGCGCGCATGGGGGATACCACCGCCATTGACGCGATGGTCTCGGTGATTACCGATCCCTTTGGCGTCGGTCACATGGGCATCACCGCCGAAAATCTGGCGACCAAGTGGGGCATTACCCGCGAAGATCAGGACGCCTTTGCGCTGGAATCGCAAAAGCGCGCCGCCGCCGCTCGCGCCGCCGGGTATTTTAAAGGTCAGATCGTCCCCATCACGCTGAAAAGCAGGAAGGGCGAGATCGTGTTCGATACCGATGAACACCTGAAGCCCGACACCACGCTGGAAACGCTGGCGAAGATGCGTCCCGCTTTCAAGAAGGATGGCACGGTGACGGCGGGCAACGCCTCCGGCGTCAACGACGCCGCCGCCTTCCTGGTGCTGGCGGACGCCGCCAAGGCCGCCGCTGCCGGACACAAGCCGCTGGCGCGTCTGGTGGCCTACGGCATTGCCGGTGTGCCCAACGACGTGATGGGCGAAGGCCCGATTCCGTCCACCCGGCTGGCGCTGAAAAAAGCCGGCCTGACGCTGGATCAGATCGACGTGATCGAAGCCCACGAAGCCTTTGCCGCGCAATCCCTGACGGTCGCCCGCGGTCTGGATCTCGACCCCGCCAAGACCAACCCCAACGGCGGCGCCATCGCTTTGGGACACCCAGTCAGCGCCACAGGCAGCGTGATTATCACCAAGCTCCTGCACGAACTGCAACGCGTCAAGGGGCGCTACGGCCTGGCCACCATGTGCATCGGCGGCGGTCAAGGCATCACCACCATCTACGAACGCCTGTAGTTCTTGCGGACGGCGGATTGGGGCGCTTCATCGCAAAACCGACTCCGCTGAACCCCCGCCCGTTGATACGGTAGGCGCGAACCCCGGATCAACGGGCGGGGGTTCGGCGAGCGTTTCGAGAAGGGAGAGAAACCCCTGCCAAAACACGTTGGAGCGACAGGCCGGAAGGCCTGTCGCTAATTTTTTGCTGCTGTGAAATAAAAACGTAATGGTATATGCCGCGCGTGTCAAAAAACCGCAAGGCCGCATCAAATTTTCCCGTGTGTGGTTTACACTACACAGCCTTGTGGATCATTCCCGTTCTGTCATGTCCGCTTTTTCCGATTCCGTTCCTGACGCGCCGCCGATAATGCAGGCGGCAAGGGTGGCGCGCGTGGAAGAGGGCGCGGAAGAGGGCGTTCCGGCGTATGCGCTGGTAGAGGCCATCGGCGGCGGCTGTGGACGTTGCCATGAGGCGGGCGGCTGCGGCAGCGCGCATTTGACGCAGATGTTCTGTCTGCGTCCGCGCCGTTACCGGGTGTTGAACCCGATGGACGCGCCAGTGGGCGCGCAGGTGATGGTCGTCCTGCCTGCCGGAACCTTGCGCCGCTCTGTTCGTCTGGCCTATGGCTTGCCGCTGCTGGCGCTGTTTGCGGGCGCGGCAGTGGGCGATATGGCGGCGGACGACGCGGGCGCGGCGGTGGGCGCGGTTTGCGGGCTGATCCTCGCCTGGGGATGGATGGCGTGGCGCGCAAGGGCTGGAAATTTGTCCGGCGAACCCTATATTGCAACGATTGAATTTCAGGAGGAAAAAACATGAGGCAACAAGGATTCATGCGTCTGGTGTGGGCTTTTCCGGTTGTGCTTTTGCTGTTCAGCGGCGGCGTTCAGGCGCAGACGAACGCGGCGCCGCCGCGCGCGCTCCCCGATTTTGCCGACCTGGCCGAGCGGCAGGGGCAGGTGGTGGTCAATATCAGCACCACGCAGATTGTGCGCGGTCGTTCCGGCGCACAGGCTTTTCCGGGGTTTCCGTTTGATGAGGATGACCCCATGTCCGATTTTTTCCGGCGCTTCATGCCGCGCGGACAACCCAACGCGCCACGCGAATCGGAGCGGCATTCACTGGGTTCCGGCTTCATCATCACGCCGGATGGTTACATCCTGACCAACGCGCATGTGGTCGATTCCGCCGACGAAGTGAGTGTGCGTCTGAACGATCGGCGCGAATTTTCCGCGCGCATCATCGGCGCGGACAAGCGCACCGATGTGGCGCTGATCAAGATCGAAGCGACGGGGCTGCCGGTGGCGCGCCTGGGCAACCCGGAAAAACTGCGCGTGGGCGAGTGGGTGGCGGCGATTGGTTCGCCGTTCGGTTTTGAGAATTCGGTGACGGCGGGCATTGTTTCCGCCAAGGGACGCTCGTTGCCGCAGGAAAATTACGTGCCCTTCATCCAGACGGATGTGGCGGTCAATCCCGGTAATTCCGGCGGGCCGCTGTTCAACATGCAAGGTGAAGTGGTGGGCGTCAATTCGCAGATTTACAGTCGCAGCGGCGGCTACATGGGGGTGTCGTTCGCCATTCCCATTGACGTGGCGATGGAGGTGCAGAGCCAGTTGCGCGCTACGGGCAAGGTGAGCCGGGGACGCATGGGCGTGGTGATTCAGGAAGTAACGCGCGAACTGGCGGAATCTTTCGGGCTGGAGAAGGCGACGGGCGCGATTGTCAATTCCGTGGAAAAAGGCGGCCCTGCCGCACAGGCGGGCATTGAGGCGGGCGACGTGGTTCTGCGCTTTGACGGCAAGGAGATTGTCACTTCCGCCGACCTGCCGCGCATCGTGGCGACCAGCAAACCCGGCGGCAAGGTCAGGGTGCAGGTGTGGAGAAAGGGCGCGGCGCGCGAACTCGTCTTGACGGTAGGTGAAATCCGGGAAGAACCCGCCGAACGCGAAGCGCGTGTGCAGCGCGCGCCCAAAGCGGAGCGCGAAGCCACCCGCTTGGGTCTGGCGGTGAGCGAACTTTCCGCCGAGCGGCAGCGGCAACTGGATGTCAGCGGCGGCCTGGTGATTGAGGACATCCGCAATAACGTCGTCCGTGCGGACTTGCGCGTGGGTGACATCATCCTTGCCCTGATCGACAAGGGCGCGCGCCAGGAAATTCGCAGCGTCGAGCAGTTCAATAAACTCCTCGCCCCTTTCGGCAAGAACGCCAATGTCACCTTGCTGGTGCGACGCGGCGAGCAACAGGTGTTCATTACCGTCAAGGGCATCAGTGATTGATCAGAGGTCAGGGATCGGTAAATGACGAAAGCGCGGATGCTGACCCTGATCAGCCGTTCGTATTGCCACCTCTGTCATGAGATGGAGGCAGCGCTGCGTCCCTTGCTGGCGGAATGCGGCGTCGCGCTGGAAGTGCTGGACGCCGACGCCGATCCGGCGCTGGCGCGTTACGACGAACTGGTTCCGGTACTGCTGCTGGGGAAAATGGAACTCTGCCATTATTTTCTGGATGAGGCGGCGGTCAGGGCGGCGCTTGCAGGGCAATCGCATGAATGCTGTTGAAATGATAACCGACGCGATTGCAATATGAAGAGAACGGCGCCTCTTCGCGGGGAGGATTGAATTGAGACATGCGCAAGGGATAACCTCCGCTGCCGCGCTTGCCGCTGTTGACGCCATCCGCCGGCATTTCGCCCAACGCCTTGCCCAAAACGGCGAAGCGCCGGAGATTGCCGCCGAACTTGCCAACGTATTGGTTCTGCTGGAAAGCGTCGATTTTGCCCAGGCCGACGCCGCGCATTTACGCGCCAGTCATCATCCGGTCATCCGGCAACTCCAGAGCCTTGTGACGGCGAAGACGGCGGATGTGGAGCGCGCCATCCTCGCCGCCTTCCTGCCGCACCTTGACGTCCTGCCGTGGCGCTACAGCTACGACGCCCGCGCCGACCACCCCGGTCTGGAAACGCGCATGGCCTGGTCGGAACTGGTCGGCCCCATCGCGCCCTTTTCAAGCCGGAAAGTTTGTATCGGCCTGACCGCCATCGGCCCGCATACCCTTTATCCCGTGCACGCCCATCCCGCCGTCGAAACCTATCTTGTCCTCTCCGGCGCGGCGCGCTGGACGATGAACGGCATCACCCGGACGCAGCCGCCGGGAATGCTCATCCTGCATCCTTCAAATGTCGTCCACGCCATGCAGACCGATACGGAACCGCTGCTGGCGGCCTATGCCTGGACGGGGGAAGTGGAAACGCTGTCGAGCTATTCAACCGCAGGATAAAATTTTACCCAATCGAATTCAAACTGCTCAAACGGCAGTTTTCCGAAATCTTTGCGCGTATGGATTTTTGTCGTCAGGATATTCTCTTCCCCATCGACTTCCTCAAGTCCATCTTTATGCAGAAACCAATGATTATCGGGTTTTGAATAACGGAAGGTCACGATGCGCCGTCACATCGTCGGCGACTTCCCGCCAACGGGGCCTTGCTGTTCAATGGAAAAAAATCCTTGCTTGATGGTGATGCCGGCAAGATTTTCGTAGGCCAGCATTCCACCAAGCCTGGGCAATAGCGCTTTATCATTCCTGGCGGCGAGTTTATAGGTCTTGTCCGGTTGTCCGATCAGAATTAAAAGTGGTCTTGGCGGCGGCGCGTCTTCTCCGGCATCGTCTTCCGCAATTTCAAATTCGTTTTCCCGTTGCAGCGCCAGTATTTTGTCCGGGTAGGCATCCAGATTCAAATCCCCGATCGCTTCATGCAAAACAGAAAAACCTTCGGGAATGAAAGGATCTGCATTGCCCCTGATTTTTTCGCCGGTCTTGCAGTCAATTTCTCCATCACTATCGTCACAATGCGCCGCAATTCTTATCATTTTGTTGGCGCGCGTCTTGTAACTGACATAAATCCGCACCCCGCCCGGCTTTTGTATTTCTTCGTGGAATATCCTGTTTTTGTGGTCAAATTCAAGATTATGGCCTTGAATTTCGCTTTTGAAAAAGCGTCCGCTTTTCGGGTCGTATAAAAAACAGAGACCAAATTCATTACCGCCATAAACCGTGTCCTGTAGCAAAAAATCCTCAACTCCGTCAAAATTGCAATCCATACTGACAATATGGCTTCGCGCGCTGGCCGGAAAGTCTTCCGCAATTTTGTCCTTGCGCCAATCCACGATCTGAACCGGCTTGTCGTCCGGTTTTTTGAAGATGAACAAACGGGATAAATCCTGTTCTTCCACGGCGGTTGATACGATATGGAAATTCTTGAGTTCCCTGATTTCCATCACCTGCTCATCATCCCGCAATTTCAGGTTTATCGTTTCCAGATCCAATCCGGACGAAGCGCTGGCGTAAAACAGCGCGGCGCAGGCCAATGCAAAGAGAAAGAAAGCGGATATTGGAGGTCATGTTTATTGCTCCGGTTACGGGCGACAGGCAACGGATGTCATGGTAGCATGGGCGCTTCATATTTTGGGCAAGGAAATGGATCATGGCGCGTTCATCGGTTGTGTTTGGCATTATGGGCGCAATTGCGCTGCTTGGCCTGACGGTCACATTCTTTGCTTCCACCAGCGTCACGCCGCCGCCGCTGTCTACTATCGGCGGTGAGGCGGGAGGCCGCTTGCAGGCGTTTCGTTCGGAGGCGGAACTAGACGCCTGGCTTCAGGCGAAAAAAGCGGACCACGCGGACAAGGCCGCCGTCCAGCCAATGATGGATCTCGCCGCGCCGGAACCAATGATGGAACTCGCCGATGCGGAATCGGTCACCAACACGCAGAGCGCCGGGGTTGATGAAGGTGGCATTGTCAAGCTGCATAAAAAGCATCTGGTCATCCTGCGGCGGGGACGGCTGTTTACGGTGAAGATCGGCGATGACGTCCTGACCCCCGTCGACATGCAGAATGCCTACGCGCCGGACGCTGACAGCATAGACGCTTGGTACGACGAACTGCTGATTTCCGGCGATACCCTTGTGGTCATTGGCTACAGCTATGCCAAAGGCGGCACGGAACTGGTGTTGTTCAACATCGCGGATAACGGCAAGCTCACCTACCAATCCACCTATATCCTGCGCTCCAACGACTATTATTCTTCACGCAATTACGCCAGTCGGCTGATCGGCAATACGCTGGTTTTTTATACGCCGTTTTATCTCAATTTCCACAATCCCGCGCAGAGCCTGCCCGCGCTGCGCCACTGGCAGGGCGAGCAAAAACCCGGCGAATTCAGGCCGCTTGCGCCCGCCACCCGTATTTACCGCGCGACGGACGATCCCGATTCCCGTCATGGCGATATCGCGCTGCATACCGTCACGACTTGCGAAATTGCCGATGGCGCGCTGGATTGCTCGGCTTCGGCGGTATTGGGCTATGGTGGAGGCGAGTTTTATGTCGCCAAAAACGCGGTTTATGTCTGGACTACGCCCTGGGGTTTCCATGACGATGCCAAACCGGTCAGCGCCATGGTTTTTCGCTTGCCGTTGAATCATGAAGCCGCGCCGACCGCCCTGAAGGTTCTGGGCAGTCCCATTGACCAGTTTTCCTTTCTGGAAAGCGAAGACGCGCATCTCAATGTGCTGTTGCGCGCCGAAAGGCCGCTGGCTTCCATGTGGGCGGCGGAGCGGGGCAGCCGGAATCTGACTTTTCTGCGAGTGCCGCTCGCCGCCTTTGGCGATGGCGCGGGGTCTGCCGCAAAAGAAAACTACACGCCGCTTGCCGCGCCGGAAAACGGAGGGAGCATCCAGAATCGTTATATCGGCGATGTTCTGGTGTATGGCGCGGGTCAGACCTGGGGACGAAAAACAAAAACGCCTTCGACCGCCTATGTGTTCCACTGGAAATCAGCGCAAAGGGAAGGGCGCTCTGATGCGCCATTGCAGGAAATTTCGCTGCCGCACAGCGTTGATCGCATCGAAGCTCTGGACAAAACGCCGCTGTTGATCGGCACACAAGCCGCCGACCTGTATTTCACGCCTGTTTTTGTCGCTTCGCCTTACGCTTCCGGCCTTGCGTCGAGGGCGGGCGAGAGTTTCAAACTGCCCGACGCCGCGCAGGGCGAAACCCGCAGTCACGGCTTTTTTTACAAACCCGACGCCACGGGCGGATTTCTGGGTTTGCCTTTTACCAACAGTGACGCGCGGGGTTGGCAGCAACTCTGGCAAACTTCCAGCGGCGTGGTGTTTTTACGCTACGCGCGTCCTGAGGAGAGCAGCGGCGATCGGTCTGGCGAACTCTCCGGACTGGGCAGCCTTGTGGCGGTGGATAAAGGCGATACCGACGACCATTGCGTCGCCTCCTGCACCGACTGGTACGGCAATTCCCGCCCCCTGTTCATCGCCAACCGGCTGTTCGCGCTGATGGGCTATGAACTCGTGGAAGGCCGGATTGAAAACGGCCATATCTATGAAATCCGCCGCGTCAATTTTTATCGTGAACCGCGTTCTTCAAAATCCTGGTGACTCCGGCGCCGCCTTTGGCGCGCGGTTCGTCGCGCGCGGCGGTCTGCGGTTCGTCCATCAATGCTATAGTCATATAACTCCTGGGCGTTCCGGCAACTCCGGTCACGATGAATTATTTTTTGAGTGGACAAGTAACATTTCGTCACGGATTGGTGTAGGATTGTGACATTGGGTTTTTCGTCACCTTTTTCAGAGGAGCTTTCCATGAGCCGTAATGCTTTGGGTCATCAGATCGCG
>JAIRZG010000027.1 GCA_031267345.1 Zoogloeaceae bacterium | reverse complement strand
TCGCATCGTAGCGGCCCGTCTCTCGGTATAACTTCAGCAGTCGCGTCACTGTGCTCACGCTCACCCGCATCTGCCTCGCTATCTCCGCGTGACTCCTCCCTTCTTCCTTGCCCGCGACTGTCCTTTTTCGCAGATCATTCGACAATGGCCTTGGCATCTCTCCTCCTGTATATCTCCTACATATCCCCTACATCATACACAATAATCAATTATTTGTTAATGTGATCTAGCGGGTTTCTGTGCGACGTGCCGAATATCAAGCCTGCCGACGAGGGCGCCAGCGCTCCCAGCGGGCGCTTACTTCCCCGTCACGACCTCAACCGCGACAATTGTCTGTTCATCCTGCAATTCAAAGCGCACGACATCGTTTATCTTGAGGTTTTGCAGCAGCGCCTTGTCGGTGACGGCGAATGGCATGGTCATGGCGGGCCAGCCGAGTTTTGCGATGGGGTCGTGCGCCAGGGTCAGGCGCAGTTTTTCGGGGTCGATTTTTTTCACGATGCCTTGTCCGGTGGCGAGTGTGTTTGCCGCTGGCGCGGCGTGGTGTTGATGGGCGTCGTGTGGTTGTGCCAGCGCGTTCGGCGCGGCAAGAAAAGCGAGCGTGGAGAGGAGCGCGAGAATTTTAAGCATGGGGGTTTCCTTCATCGGTAGAAGCGGGGTGAAAAATCCGCCTTGCTTCCCTGCGGCGGAGCAGCAGGTAGAGCGCGGGGATGACGAACAGGGACAAGAACGGGGCGGAAATCATGCCGCCGACCATCGGGGCGGCGATGCGGCTCATGATTTCGGAACCGGCTCCGCGCCCCAAAAAAATGGGCAGCAGACCGGCGACGATGACGGCGACGGTCATTGCCTTGGGGCGCGCGCGCTGCACCGCGCCTTCGCGGATGGCGGCGAGCAGGATGGCGTCGTGATCGGGGCGGGTTTGCCAGTCGGGCGTTTTATTCAAGGCTTCTTTCAGATAGAGCAGCATGACCACGCCGAATTCCGCCGCGACGCCCGCCAGGGCAATGAATCCGACGCCGACGGCGATGGAAAAATGATAGCCGAGCGCGTACAGAAACCAGACGCCGCCGACCAGCGCGAAGGGCAGGCTCGCCATGATGAGCAGCGCTTCGTCCACGCGCGAAAAGGTGAAATAGAGCAGCAGAAAGATGATGACGAGCGTCACCGGCACGACTTGTCGCAACCTTGCGTTGGCGCGTTCCAGATATTCAAACTGACCGGAGTAGCCGACGCTAACGCCGGGCGGCAGGGGCGCCTGTTCATTCACTTTTCTCTGAATGTCATGCACGATGCCCACCAAATCGCGGCTGGCGTCGGAATTGACATAAATCCACGCCGAGAGCCGCCCGTTTTCGCTTTTCAGCATCGGCGCGCCACTGGTGATTTTTACCGTGGCGAGGGTCGCCAGCGTGATAAGTTCGCCGCGCGGCGTGACGATGGGCAGGCGTTGCAGGGCGTCCAGTGAATCGCGCCATTCGCGCGGGTAGCGCAGGTTGATGGGGTAACGCGCCGTGCCTTCGATGGTTTCGCCGATGTTCTTGCCGCCGATCAACAGGTCGACGGCGCTTTGCACGTCGTCGATGTTCATGCCGTAGCGTCCGGCGGCGGCGCGATCGATGTCGATGTCAATATAGCGTCCGCCGGTCAGCCGTTCCGCCAACGCCGAAGTCACGCCGGGCACGTTCTTGATGGCGGCTTCGATGGCGACCGCCGTCGCCTCGATTTGCGCCAGATCCGTGCCCGCCACCTTGATGCCGATAGGGCTTTTGATGCCGGTCGCCAGCATGTCGATGCGGTTGCGGATGGGTGGAATCCAGAGATTCGCCAGACCGGGAATCTGCACGACGGCATCGAGTTCCCGCACGAGTTTTTCCGGGGTCATGCCGACTCGCCATGCTTCACGCGGCTTGAACTGGATGACTGTTTCAAACATTTCCAGCGGCGCGGGGTCGGTGGCGCTTTCCGCCCGTCCCGCCTTGCCGAAGACACGCTCGACTTCCGGCACGCTTTTAATCAGGCGGTCGGTCTGTTGCAGGAGTTCGCTCGCCTTGCCCACAGAAAGTCCCGGCAACGCCGTTGGCATGTAGAGCAAATCGCCTTCGTCGATGAAGGGCAGGAATTCGCCGCCCAGCCTGAACAGAGGCCAGAGCGCGGTCAGGAAGACGAGCGCGGCGATGACCAGCGTTTTTACGGGATGCGCCAGCGTACGGTCGAGCCAGCCAGAATAGAGCCGCGCCAGAATGCGGGAGAGCGGATTTTCCGCTTCCGAAGGAATGCGCCCGCGTATCCAGTAGCCCATCAGCACTGGCACAAGCGTGATGGAAAGCGCGGCGGCGGCAGCCATCGCAAAGGTCTTGGTGTAGGCAAGCGGCGCGAACAGGCGACCTTCCTGCGCTTCCAAAGTGAATACTGGGATGAAGGAAAGCGTAATGATGAGCAGGCAGAAAAACAGCGCCGGCCCGACCTGCGCGGCGGCGTCGCCAATCACCTGCCAACGCGCGTTGCCGGTGAGCGCGCCATCGGGATGCGCGACCTGCCAGGCTTCCAGTTTTTTGTGGGCGTTCTCAATCATCACGATGGCGGCGTCGACCATCGCGCCGACCGCGATGGCGATGCCGCCCAGCGACATCATGTTGGCGGAAACGCCGTCCGCGCCCTGGTAACGCATGACCACAAAGGCGGCGAGCACGCCCAGCGGCAGCGAGATGATCGCCACCAGCGCCGAACGCAAATGCCATAAAAACAACGCGCAAACCAAGGTGACGGCGAGGAATTCTTCCAGCAGTTTGTGGCTCAAATTATCGACCGAAGCCTGAATCAGCGCCCCCCGGTCGTAGGTCGGCACGATTTCCACGCCAGCGGGCAGGCTTTGCCGCAAGCGCGCGAGCCGCGCCTTGACTTCCGTGATGGTGGCGAGGGCGTTCTTGCCGCTGCGCAAAATCACCACCGCGCCCGCGACCTCGCCTTCGCCATCCAGTTCCGCAATGCCGCGCCGCATCTCCGGCCCCAATTGGATGCGCGCCACGTCGCCCAAGCGCACCACCGTGCCAGTGGCGTCCGTTTTCAGGGGAATGGCGCGAAAATCTTCCAGACTTTGCAGGTAGCCGGAGGCGCGCACCATGTATTCCGTTTCGGCGATTTCCAGCGACGCGCCGCCGGTTTCCCGATTCGCCTTGCCCACCGCTTCGGCGATTTCCATGTGACGGATGCCGAACGCCGCGAGACGCATCGGGTCGGGCGTAATCTGGTATTGCTTGACCATGCCGCCGATGGAGGCGACCTCGGCGACATTGGGCACGGTCTTCAATTCATACTTCAAAAACCAGTCCTGCAAGGCGCGCAAATCCGCGAGGCTATGCCGCCCGCTCCGGTCGACCAGCGCGTATTCGTAGATCCAGCCCACGCCCGAAGCATCCGGCCCCAGCGTCGGCGCCACGCCTTCTGGCAACTGCCCCGCCGCCTGATTCAGATATTCCAGCACCCGCGAGCGCGCCCAATACAGGTCGGTGGCGTCGTCGAACAGCACATAGACAAAGGAGTCGCCAAAAAACGAAAACCCGCGCACGGTTTTTACGCCCGGCACGGACAGCATGGTGGCAGAGAGCGGATAGGTCACCTGATCTTCCACAATCCGCGGCGCCTGCCCAGGAAATGGCGTGCGAATGATGACCTGCACATCCGACAAATCCGGCAAGGCATCCAGCGGCGCAGACCGCACTGCCCAAACACCCCACACACACAACCCCACCGCCGCCAGCAGCACGAGCAAACGCTGTCGGATGGCAGCGAAAATGACGCGGGCAATCAGGCCGTAGTTTTCGTGGTGTTGCGGGGAAGAAGAGGCAGGTGACATGACGGACGGCGTGGGTGAGGATAAACGCCATCATGCCGGGCCAGAGCCGACGGAAGGATGACCGAGGGATTACAAGTTTGTAATGTGTGGGGACTATTGAACTGTCACGTTCCATCGGTTTATAAACCTGTTCATCTTCACAGAATATCAAAAATAAATGTATCGTAAACAGGCTCCAAAAATCCGCGATAGTCGCCCAGAAGCATATTTTCATGCTGCGCCCATGTTGCCTGCCGCCCGCGTAGCGCGGTTTTCCCCTTTCGTCCCGTCGCGGGGGACGGGGCGAACCGCAAGGGTTCGCCCGGTACTCCTGGCGCGGCTTTACAGTCCGCCGTCCGGCGTTTCCCAGACCGAGCCGATGAGTTGCAGCAGGTC
>JAIRZG010000018.1 GCA_031267345.1 Zoogloeaceae bacterium | reverse complement strand
TCCATCCAAAATCTGGCCTCATAATCCTTGCCTTCCTGTGGCGTGAAAGACAGGCTGAATCCACAGCCCCGGTAGTATCCAAAGACATATTCATTGTAATAATATGTGAGTAAAAATGGCTTGTCCGCTTCGATATACAATTCTCCGGAGTAATTATTCCGCGCTCGTCGACTCATGTTTGCCGAGAGATCGAGCCGTTCCGGATCCGGCATGCCGATGCTCCGACCGTCGAATGCCTTTTCCCGTCTCTGATACTGCAAGAAACCTATGATTCTTTCTTCGCCCTGCATTTTGGCGTTAGCGCAGCTTCCCCCCGGCGTTCCGTCTACCACGGCGAATTTGGGTTCGGCAACCACTCTCAACCGGGCGCGGGGGGCGTTTTCCGGTGCTTCATTCATTTGGGGGGAGGGAGGCAGAAATCTGCAACTCGTCAAAACAACGCAAGCAAGCAATAACCCGGCTGTCTTCATTTCCATTCTCCGCGCAGGCAAGATAAAGCAGGAATTCAAATCTTCGGCAGCGTCACGCCCACCTGCCCCTGATACTTGCCGCCGCGATCCTTGTAGGAAACCTCGCACACTTCATCGGACTCGAAGAACAGCACCTGCGCGCAGCCTTCGCCTGCGTAGATTTTGGCGGGTAGCGGCGTGGTGTTGGAAAACTCCAGCGTCACATAGCCTTCCCATTCCGGCTCGAAGGGCGTCACATTGACAATGATGCCGCAGCGGGCGTAAGTGCTCTTGCCCAGACAGACGGTGAGCACATTTCTCGGAATGCGGAAATATTCGACGGTTCGCGCCAGCGCGAAGGAATTGGGCGGAATGATGCAGACCTCCGCCTCGATTTCCACAAAGGATTTGGGATCAAAGGCTTTCGGGTCGACCACCGTGGAATTGATGTTGGTGAATACCTTGAACTCCGGCGCGCAGCGAATGTCATAGCCGTAGCTGGACGTGCCGTAAGAGACAATTTTCTGCCCGGCGGCCTCGCGCACCAGCGTCGGCTCGAAAGGCTCGATCATGCCGTGCTCCGCCGCCATGCGCCGTATCCACCGGTCTGACTTGATCGCCACAAGCGCCCCCTTTTCAGTCGGGAAAAGAAAGCGGGGATTGTAATCAGGAATCGGGGCAAGGGATCAGAAAAATCAGGGATCGGCTTTTATCCTGCAACCCCCTGTGTCGCAACGGGGCGCAATTGCTGTCGATAACAAGTAAAATACATAAAAATCAATGTGTTATAGAATATTTATGTGATCTTACATGAGCCTGAACGTGGGTTTTTGCCCGCATTCCCCCGTCCCTGCTTGCGTTCAAGGTTTTTTACGGATTTTGGCGCAAGTTAATTTAATTTATAAAAAAAGCGCTCTACCTATTTAATTTTTTTGATTTTTTCCTATAATAGCCGCACCATATTGGTGGCAACGTCATGGCAGAAGGCAGCGATCTCGAAAAAACCGAACAACCTACGGGCCGACGCATCGAACAGGCGCGGGAGGAGGGTCAGGTTCCCCATTCGCGGGAACTGGGCAGCTTTCTGGTGTTGATTGTCGCCGCGTCCGCGTTCTGGCTGTTGGGCGGATGGTTCGCGCAACGCTTCATGACGCTCATGAGAAAGGGGCTTTCCTTTGATCCGGTTTTTGTGCATGAACCGCAGCTTGTCATGGCGCGACTGGGCGATTTGGGCTTTGACGCCTTCATCAGTTTCGCGCCGCTGGTGCTGGCCTTGATTGTCGCCGCCCTGATTCCGCCGTTCGTCCTGAATGCCTGGGTGTTTTCCACCAAGGCGCTGACGCCCAATTTTTCGCGCATGAATCCCGTTTCCGGCATTGGCCGCATGTTTTCCTGGAACAGCCTGATGGAACTTGCCAAAGCCGTACTGAAAGCGGCGCTGATTGGCGGCGTGGCGGTATTCCTGATCTGGCGCGAGTGGCAGGATATTTTCGGGCTGCTGGCGCAACCGCTGGACACGGGACTGGCGACGGCGGGACGCTTGCTCACCTTCACCTTCCTGGTGCTCGTGGCGACCATGAGCGTCATTGTGGCGGCGGATGTGCCTTTCCAGATCTGGCAGTACTACGACAAGCTGAAAATGACCAAGGAAGAGGTCAAGCAGGAAATGAAGGAAATGGACGGCGACCCGATGGTCAAGGGACGCATCCGCAGTCTGCAACGCGAGGCGGCGCGCAAGCGCATGATGGCGGCGGTTCCGGAAGCCGATGTCATCGTCACCAACCCCACACATTACGCCGTGGCGCTTTCCTACAAGACCGGCATGAACGCGCCCAAGGTGCTCGCCAAGGGCATGGGCGTGATCGCGCAGAAAATCAAGGCGCTGGGCGCGGAGCATGGCGTACCGCTTCTGGAAGCGCCGCCTTTGGCGCGCGCGCTCTTTCGGCATACGGAAGTCGACGACCTGATTCCCGGCGCGCTCTATGCCGCCGTAGCCGAGGTGCTGGCCTATGTGTATCAGTTGAACCAGTGGAAGCAGACGGGTGGCGCCCATCCGACGCCGCCGCGCAATGTGGATGTGCCGCCTGAATTCATCGTACCGGAGGCTGCCGGATGACCAGCGCGACCCTGGCCCTGCAAAACGTCTTCTCCCGCGTCAATCCGTTCCAGTTGGGCGCTCCAGCGCTCATCATCATGATTCTGGCGATGATGGTGCTGCCGTTGCCGCCCTTCGTGCTGGACGTATTCTTCACCTTCAACATCGCCCTGTCGGTATTGATTCTGCTGGTCGCCGTACAGGTCAAAAAGACGCTGGAATTTTCGGTATTCCCGACGGTGTTGCTGGTGACAACGCTGTTGCGCCTGTCGCTCAATGTGGCTTCCACCCGCGTGGTGATGCTGGAAGGCCACACCGGCAGCGCGGCGGCGGGCAAGGTGATCGAGGCCTTCGGACAATTTCTGGTCGGCGGCAATTACACCGTTGGCATTATTGTTTTCCTGATTCTGGTGATCATCAATTTCATGGTCATCACCAAGGGCGCGGGGCGGGTGGCGGAAGTTTCCGCCCGCTTCACCCTGGACGCCATGCCCGGCAAGCAGATGGCGAGTGACGCCGACCTGAACGCCGGTCTGATTGGCGAGGACGAGGCGCGTCAGCGTCGTTCCGACATCGCCCGCGAGGCGGAATTCTTCGGCTCGATGGATGGCGCGTCCAAGTTCGTGCGCGGCGACGCCATCGCCGGCATCATCATTACCCTGATCAACATCATCGGCGGCCTGATCATCGGTGTGGCGCAGCATGATCTGGCGCCGGGCGACGCGGCCCGCATCTATACCCTGCTCGCCATTGGCGACGGACTGGTGGCGCAGATACCTTCGCTGGTCATTTCCATCGCCGCCGGCATGGTGGTGACGCGCGTTTCCGACGAAAAGGAAGTCAGCCTGCAATTCGCGATCCAGGTCTTCCGCAATCATCAGGTGGTGTTCATTACGGCGGGCATTCTGGGCGGCATGGGGGTGATTCCCGGAATGCCGAATCTGGTGTTCCTGACGCTCGCGGGCGGCCTGGGCGCGCTGGGCTGGAAGATGATGAAACGCGCCGAACGCCTTGCCGCGCGCGCCGAACCGGCGCGTCCGTCGCCGATAGCGGCGCAGGACGCGCAGGAAGCCTCGTGGTCGGATGTCGCGCCGCTGGATGTGTTGGGGCTGGAAGTCGGCTACCGCCTGATTCCGTTGGTCGACAAAACCCAGGACGGCGAATTGCTGCGCCGCATTCGCGGCATCCGCAAGAAATTCGCGCAGGACGTGGGCTTCCTGGTCTCTCCGGTGCATATCCGCGACAATCTGGAATTGAAGCCCAATGCCTACCGCATTTTGTTGAAGGGCGTGGAAGTCGGGCAGGGCGAAGCCTTTCCCGGTCAATTCCTCGCCATCAATCCCGGGCGCGTGGCGGGAACATTGCCCGGAACCACGACCAAGGATCCGGCTTTCGGGTTGGACGCCATCTGGGTGGAGCCGCGTCTGCGCGATCAGGCGCAAGCCTACGGCTATACCGTGGTCGACGCGTCCACCGTGGTGGCGACGCATCTCAACAACCTGCTGCTGAACAACGCCGCCGCGCTCCTGGGACGGCAGGAAGTGCAGCAGCTTATCGAGCATCTCTCAAAAGAAATGCCCAAGCTCATGGAAGACCTGACGCCCAAAACCCTGGCGTTGGGCGTGTTGCAGAAAGTGCTGCAAAACCTGCTCGAAGAAGGCGTGCATATCCGCGACATGCGCACCATCATCGAGACCCTGGCCGACCACGCCACGCGCACCCAGAACGCCGAAGAACTCACCACGCAGGTGCGCATGGCGCTGGGTCGCGCCATCGTGCAGGAACTTTATCCCGTCGGCAATGAAATGCAGGTGATGACCCTCGACCCGCAACTCGAACGCCTGTTGCTGCAAAGCGTCAGTGGCGGCGGCGCGGCGGCGCTGGAACCGGGGCTGGCCGACGGCCTGCTGAAAGAAGCGGCGACGGCGACCCAACGGCAGGAAGAACTCGGTATGCCCGCCGTGTTGCTCGTGCCGGGGGCCATCCGTCTGCTGCTCTCCCGCTTCCTGCGCCGCAGCATCCCGCAACTCAAAGTCATCGCCCACGGCGAAGTCCCTGAAACCAAACTCCTTAAAGTGACCTCGATCATCGGAGGCAAGTCGTCATGAACGTCAGAAAATTCATCGCTGCAAACGCGCGCGAAGCCCTGCGTAAAGTCAAGGAAACCCTGGGATCGGACGCCATCATCCTTTCCAACCGCAGTATCTCCGGCAGCGTGGAGATCATGGCGGTCGCCGCCCGCGACATGGCCATGATGACGCCGCTGGCGGAGGATAAACCCCTGCCGCGCCCGCCCGCCGCCTTTGCCGATGCCTTTACCGATGATGCGGCGGATTACCACGTCAGCCTTTCCGGCGCGCGATCGGCGGCAAGCGATCCCGCCGCCGCGCCGCCGCGCGCGCCCCTGTTGCGTCAGGCGGTCGCTCAGGCCGAAGCGCGCGTTTCGCTGCCCCGGCAGCCGATCCCGCCGCAACAAGCTACGTCTGCCGCCCGTCGCCTGGTCAACGCCTCCATTCCCATGCCGAGTGCCCTGCGCGGCGGCAATGACGCCCTGAAACCGCCCGCCGCGCCCCGCGCTCCGGTTGCTGCGCCACGCATGGCGGAGGTCGTCTCCGCCGAAATGGTCGCGGAAATCCGTTCGTTGAAAAAAATGGTGGAACAACATCTGGCGGGCATCGCCTGGGGTGAGACGGCGCGCGCCGAACCGGTAAAAACCGAAGTGCTGCGGCGGATGCTGGAAGCCGGTTTTTCCCCGCTCTTTTCCCGCGAACTCACCGCCGACCTGCCACACAGCATGGAAATCGGCGAAGCCCTGGCCTGGAGTCGGGGCGTCGCCGACAGAAGCCTTGCCACCGCCCAACAGGATATTGTGGACAAAGGCGGCGTCTATGCCCTGATGGGGCCGACCGGCGTCGGCAAGACCACCACCACCGCCAAGCTCGCCGCCCGTTGCGTGTTGCGTCACGGCGCGAGCAAGGTGGCGCTGGTGACGACCGACAGCTATCGCATCGGCGCGTATGAGCAATTGCGAATCTATGGGCGCATTCTCGGCGTGACCGTGTATCTTGCCAAGGACGCGGAAGAATTGCGGCAAACCCTGAACGAACTCGCCCACAAGCACATGGTGCTGATCGACACCATGGGCATGAGCCAGAAAGACAAGCTGGTGGTGGAACTGAACGCCATGCTCGCCAACAGCGCCGTGCGCCGTCTGCTGCTGCTGTCCGCCACCGCGCGCGGCGATACGCTGGACGACGTGGTGCGCGCCTATCGCGGCAGCGATCTTTCCGGCTGCATTCTCACCAAGATCGACGAGACCGCCAGCCTCGCCCCGGCGCTGGACGCCATCATCCGTCACGGCCTGACTCTGCATTACATTTCCAACGGTCAGCGTGTGCCGGAAGACCTGCACCTGCCCAACCGCGCCTATCTCCTGCACCGCGCCTTCAAGGAAACCACGGAAAGCGCGCATCGCTACAGCGGCCTGGAACCCGGCCTGATGATGGCCAATGCCGGACTTTCCGCCGCCGTCGGGGGCTGGCGTGGCTGATTTTTGCGTCGACCAGGCCGCCGGTTTGCGGCGATTGTTCACGCAGCGGCAATTGCGTGTCGTCACCTTCGCCTCCGGCGCCTCCGGCGTCGGCAAGACCACGCTGGTCGCCAATGTCGCCGTCGCGCTGGCGCGGCAAGGCGAAGAAGTGCTGATCGTCGATGAAAACAGCGGCGCGCGGCACATGGGCAGTTTTTTTGGCGTTCAGCCTGCGGGCGATCTGTTGCAGGCCGTCAATCGCCAATTGACACTGGAAGACGTATTGTTTTCGCCCGCGCCGGGGGTGCGGGTGCTGCCCGCCGGACGCGCCGCCCGCCAGCTCACCCGTCTTTCCCCCGCGCAACAACAGGCCATGCTGGAAGGCGTCAACGCGCTGGCGGAGCCGATAGACGTGATTCTGGTGGATAGCTCTCCCGACCACGCGCACGGTTTTTCGCCCTGGGGTCTGGCGGCGGGCGAAGCCGTGATGGTGGTCTCCGGCTCCGGCGCGTCCATTACCGACGCCTACGCGCTGATCAAGAAAGTCAGCCTCGCCCTGCATCGGCGGCATTTTCGCATTCTCGCCAACCGCGTCAAAAGCGCGCGCGATGGTCAGATCATTTTCAACAATCTGAAAAAAGTCGCCGGCGAACGCGGCGTCGCCTGCCTTGACTACGGCGGTGCAATTCCCGCCGACGCCAGCCTGAAACAACTGGGACAACTCTGCCAGCCCATCGTCGAAGCCCTGCCCGAATCCCCATCCGCGCTGGCGCTCAAAGCCTTCGCCACCCACATGCTCGCCTGGCCGGAAGCCGAATACGAACATGGCGGCGTCGAGCATTTTGTCGAACGTCTGCTGCATTCCAGCCACGCCCCGGCCTCGAACGCGCTCGCGGCGTAAAACGCCTTCATTCCTACAGAGGAAATCTGTAGCAAGAAATGACCGACAGGCCTTCAGGCCGGTCGGTCTGACGTGTTTTGGAAGGGGTTTCTCTTCCCTCCCAAAACGGTCGCCTGAAACCCCGCCTCTACAAGCCCAGGGTTTCAACCGGAATAAGGAATTATCCGTAAATAATATTCATTTTCCCCTTCACCTTTCGGAAAGCGATAATGGCTGAGGCAATCATCACCAAGGCCATGTAGCTTCGATGCGTTTTTTCGTAGCGCACCAAGAGCTTGC
>JAIRZG010000223.1 GCA_031267345.1 Zoogloeaceae bacterium | reverse complement strand
AAAACCGCGCAGGACGCCGCCGAGCGCGAAATTTTCCACGACGAGATCAAACTCCAAAAGGGCGTCTTCCTGTTGTCCATAAGCCAAACGCAAGGGGGCAAGCCTTGCGACATAGGCGACAAGACTCTGGATTTCGCGGGCCGCCAGCGTTTCGCCCCATGCGCCGTCGGGATATTCCACGCCGCTCATCGCCCTTTGAAGCAAGGCCGCCGCATCTTCGCCCGCCAGCGCGGCGGGCAGCAGGCGTTGCATCAGCGCGTAACGCGGCAGGGATTCCGCCGTCAGCGGCTCGATGTCATCGGGTTCTTCGGCGGCCTCCGGCAAGGCGAGGCGCAAGCCTTCTTGCAACAGCGCCTTGGCGGGATGCCGGAAAAACCTCTGCATCCGCGCCAATGTCACCCGTTGCGCCGTCGTATCCGCATTCAGCGGCGCGGTGAAAAACGGTGGTTCTTCGACGCGCGTTTCCGGCTTTCGGGCTTGCCAGGCTTCGGCGTATTCACGATTGAAACTCACCAGCCGCGCGTCCCGTTGTTCGGCGTCATTAAAGTAATCGGGCGAGAAGGCCTGCAAGGGATGCTGCGCTCGCAGACGTTCAGGCGGGCAGGCGGCGGCGCGGCAGCAGAATTCCAGCAATTGCGCCACCAGCAGTGAAGGCGGCAAGGGGCTGTCATCGCGCTGGCTTTTGCCGGTATAGCTCAAATACAGGCGGTCACGGGCGGCGAGGACGAGATCGAGCAACAGGTTGCGTTCATCAAAGCGTTGCTGGCGGTCGCCGGGGCGGTTTTCCAGCGGCAGGAGATCGAATTCCACCGCCCGCCCGACCTGCGGGAAAACGCCATCCTCCAGACCCAACAGGCAGATCATCCGGTAGGGTAACTGGCGCAGGCTGGAAAGCGTGGTGAAGGTGACGCGCCCCGTCGGCACGCCGCCCGTCGCTTCGGCAGCCAGGGCGTTTTCCAGCGCGGCGCGGGCGACGACGGGATCAATGCGCGTTTCTTCCGTTATCGCCATGTCACGGCACAAGGCGTCGATGGCGGCGAGTACGCTTGCCCGCGCGTTGCGATCTTCGGGCGCAAGGATGCTTTTCCTCTCGTCCAGCCAGAAGGCGAGCTCGTCCTGCCAGAAGACGCGCCATCCGGCGGCGGTTTGCGCATGGGCAAGCTGCGCGGCGCGTTTTTCCAGTCGTTCGATCAGTCGCCACAACGCGCCCAGCGCCAGCGCGCGCGAACCGGCAAACGAACCGACGGGCAGGAGGTCGGCGAATACCGGCGCGATTCCGGTTTCCGGCGCGGGCAGGGCGTAACCCAGAAACAGGCGGGCAAGCGCCGCGCGCCAGCCGTGACGAGTATCGTCCAATCCCCAATGCGCGCCCGCGTCCTGCACTGCGGCGCAAAGCCGCGCCCGATCCGCCGCCGTCAATTCCAGCGCCGCCGCCGCCAGCGGCTCCTGCAACAGGGCGAAGACCTGGCTTATCGGCAGACGCGCGGGCGGCAGGGTTAATTCCATCAGGGCAAGCAACAGACGGGCGACAGGATTTTCCCGCGTCGCCTTCTGCCCGGTGATGGCGTAGGGAATATCGCCTTGTCCTTCGCCGGTCTCGCCAAAAATGGCTTCGATCAAGGGCAGGGACGCTTCCAGATCGGGCAGCGCCACCAACACGTCGGACGGTTTCAGGGTGCGATCCTGCTCAAAGGCCAGACGCAATTGATCGCGCAGGATTTCCATTTGCCGCGTGAGCGAATGCGCAACATGGATTTCCACGCTGCGATCCGTTGTCGCCAGCACCCACGCGCCCGCCTCCGGCAAATTCAAATCAAGGATGCTATCCTGAAAACGCGCCAGCAGACTGGGGGCTTGTCCTGCGGGCAAACTTTCCGTCGCCGACAAAAACCGCGCCGTTTCTTCCGCCCGCCCGTCCGCGTATTCAAGCATCATCGCCGCGAACGCCTGCGTCTGTCGTCCCCAATCCGCCAGCAGCGGGTGGCGCGTATCCAGGTAGTCGTCCTGCCCGCTCGCCTCCCGTCTGGCTTGTCGCCGGGACGTGACCAGTTCCGTCCAGTAGTCGCGGCACGGGTTGATGTGATAGAGATGGATGTCCGTCCAGTCGGCAAGTTTCAGCAGCATGTCGAGATACACCGGCGGCAACGTCAGCGGACAAAACACTTGCGCGCCCGCCGCGATTCCCGCCGCATGCGCCGCGTCCTGACCGGATGCGCGCAATTGTTCCAGCGCGGCGAAAAACCCTGCCGCCGGATGTGTCTCGCCCACTTTCAGTTCCGCCACGAAACGCCGCCACAACGCCGCTTGCCAGACTTCATCGGCGCGGGCGGCGGCAGGAGCGGAAAGCGGCAGGGCGCGTTTTTCCTGCCGCCAGGCTTCGAGATAATCCGGACGATAGACGATGTAGGCGGCGAACAGGGCGGCGATTTTTTCCGCCAGTTCGTGCCGCATCAGGGCGTCAGCATGTTCGAGGTAGCGGAATAGCGGCGGCGCGGCGGCGACGAAGGCGGCGTCCTGCAAGATGCGGTCAATGCGCCAGACGGATCGTTCCGGCGCGAAGGGCGAATCCTGCGCCACCTGCGGCAGTACGCGGGCGATGCGCCGCCATAACCAGAGCGCGAGAAAGGAAAAATTCACCCCCGCCGCCACGCCGCATTGCCGCGCCAACGCCAGCGCCACATCCCGCTGCACCGCCGAGCTGGGAACGATGATTTCCTGCATCGTAAACGGGTCGGGCGGCGCGGCGACGAGTTGCCGCAGCAATTCGGCGCGCAGGATTTCGTAACGGTTGGAAGTATGCAAAAACAGCATGACGTGGGCAGCGGGCGGCGCGGATTTAGCCCGGAATCACCAGTCCCCACACCACGCCCGCCAATATCAGGCTGGTCATGACGGCGGCGCTGCCCAGATCCTTGGCGCGTCCGGCGAGGTCGTGGAATTCGGGTGAGGTTTTGTCCACGATGGCTTCCACGGCGGAATTCAGCAGTTCGACGATAAGCACCAACAGCAGGCTGCCAGTCAATAACGCCCGTTCGACGCCGTTTTCTCCCAAATACAAACCCAGCGGCAAGGCAATCGCCACCAGTAAAAGCTCCTGCCGAAAAGCCGCCTCATGCCGGAAGGCGGCAATGAAACCCTTTACGGAGTAACCGAGCGCATTGACAATCCGCGCCAGCCCCGGCCTGCTTTTCAGCGGCGCAGTCGGTTCGGAAGGAGGAGAAGGAGGAGAAGCCGTCATAAGGTTGCAAGGATACCATTCCCGCGCCACGCACGATACGCGGGTTGCCGGGTGCGGGCATCAGGTGCGCGCGCCTGCGGCCCGCATGAACCGCCGAGCAGGAACAACGCACGCTGCGGGGGATGGACAGTTTCCTCTCCTTCAAGGGAAGGGAGAAAATCCCGCTATTCCCTTGTTCTTCCTCCCTCCCTCTCCCCATGTTCTT
>JAIRZG010000217.1 GCA_031267345.1 Zoogloeaceae bacterium | reverse complement strand
TCGGTCTAACGTGTTTTGGAAGGGGTTTCTCTCCCCTCCCAAAACGGTCGCCTGAAACCCCGCCCTTTAGGGCGGGGTAGGCTCCCACCGCCCTAAAGGGCGGGGTTTCAACCAGAGTTGGTTTTACGATGAAACTTCACGACATCTACCAGAACACCCGCCGCCCTTATTACCTCTACGCCCCGCCCTGGAGGCGTACTTCTGCGGGAATCAAGGCAATGCATCTGCTTTGCCACTACCTGAATAAAATCGGGGAAGAAGCATACGTTTACACACAAAAAACAAACCCTCTGTTGCGGACTCCGTTATTGACCAGCGAAGTCGTAACGCGACATCAGACCAACGCTATCGAACCTGTTGCAGTCTATCCCGAAGTTGTGCAGGGCAATCCTTTCAATGCCAGATGCGTGGTGCGTTATATTCTGAATCATCCCGGCCTGCTCGGCGGCCCAAAAACCTTCGCCGCCTCTGACTTGCTGGTTTATTATCACCCGGAATATCTGGACAAAACCGACAAAACAGGCAATATTCCCATGTTGCTCATGCCGACTTGGGATTATTTAATTTTTAATAACGATGATAATGAATGGGATGATAAACGAAGCGGGCATCTCATTTATCCCGGACGTTACGCTGAAGCAAAAAACAAATATCCGGAACTCTTTGAAAATGCAACAGTTATTACTTATGAATGGCCTGATACGCACGAAGAACTGGCCTTGCTTTTAAGAAAATCAAAAGTCCTGTATTGTTTTGCAAATTCCGCTATTTCCAGTGAAGCACGCTTATGCGGCTGCCCTGTCGTACTGATGGATTCCCCTTTTTCCAAAAGGCCGGATGATTATGATCCGGACAAACCGGATTATTTTTCGACCGATCCAGGGTTTACTCGTGATGCTTCGGAAACAGCAATTGAACTGGCGCGGCGAAAAACGGCGAAATTCAGGAAAAAAGACCTCCGATTGCGGCAAAATTTTGTTGCGCAGCTTGAACATTTCATTCGCTTATCGCAAGAAATGAAGCCAGCCATTCAGGAACGCCAGAATGCCATGTCGACCGCAATCATCGCCTTTAACAGCAATGACAATGAGCTTGCTATCGAGCGCCTGACCGCCGCTCTGGAAGAAACCCCGGAAAATCCGCTTGCCTATGCTTATCTGGCCTTTATTTGCGCCCGCCAGGGATTGGTTTTGGAAGCCGTTGATTTTATGGATAAATCCGCTCGGTTTGCGCCTGATCGCGCTGATCTCCAAGCCGCTTTGGGGGAAACTTTTTTGCAGGCAGGGCAGCCTGATCTGGCGGCAGGCTATTTGAATGAAGCAGTTTCGGCGCAGCCGGATTTACTGGCGGCTTATCCTGCTTTGGCGCAGAGTCTGCATTTAACGGGACAGAGTGAGATGGCGGTTTCCTTGTTGCAGCCTGCCGTTGGTATGCCCTCTCCGGTACAGGACAGGATTCAGAGCGTCCTGCTTGAAATTCTGGCGCAACAAGGCAATCTTGCCGAATTTACCCGTGTCTGTCTGCGATTTTCGCATGGGATAATTGACGATTTGCTGGCGGTACGCTGTTTTTCCCATTTTGAATTCAGCGGCGAACATTTGCTGGGTACATTGGGGAAAATTCAGGCGCAATTGGCGGATGCCGGGATCGGCAACAGGATTGACAGCGCAAAGGACGAAACCCTCCCGCTGGAGGCAAACAAGCCCTTGAAAATCGCTTTCATGGTGAGCGATTTTACGCGCGAACAGCGTATCGGGCGGCTTGGCGAATTACTCTGTTATTTATCGACGGAAAAATTCATGACCCTATTGATTGTCAATGATCGCCACGGCGAACATAATGACTATTTTAATCTTTGCTCATTGCTTGCGGATCAGATTCTGATTATTTTCGATGATAATGATGCCGCTGCGCTGGAAAAAATCCAGTCTGCCGCGCCGGATATTCTGATTGATCTGGATGCCTATGATCCTCTGGAACGTCTGGCGATATTTTTAAAGGCAAAAATTCCGCACAAACTGCTTTGGGGCGAAGCGCCCATGCCGCCTTTGTCGCCGGATTGCAAAGTTTTGGCGGGGTTACGTATGGGTGTGGAGACCCAGTTGCCTTGTGTAACGCTTCTTGGAATGGGCGAATGTTACGATTTTCCGGAATTGTCTGCTTCCTCGTCGGAAATTTCCAGAACCAGCAACCCCGTTTTTGGCTGTCTGACTCCGGCGATGCGGGTTGGCAGGGAGGGTTGGCGGTTGTTTGCCGGAGTGCTTAATCTCCATCCCGGCAGCCAATTGTTGATCAACCTGAAGGATTTGGGCAATGCCGCGCAGGATTTTATCCGTGGCGAATTCGCCCGCGCGGGCATTGCCGCCGAACGACTGCGTTTTGTCCATGCCCATAGCGCAGAGGATTTATGCAAGCTCTGGCAGGAAGCCGACCTTGGCCTTGCGCCACCCGTCGATGCGGGGGATTTGGCTTTGCCGACCTGTTTATGGATGGGCAAACCTTATCTGGCGCTGGCTTCGCCTTTACCCTGGGGACGTCGCCCTGCCGCCCTGCTGGAAACCGTCGGCGCGGCAAAATGGATTGCGGAAACGCCGGAGGCGTATCTTGAGCTTTCCCGGCAAATACCCCCTGCGCCCGACGCGCTCTTCCGCGCCCGAATGCAGGCCGCCGGATTGAATGCCCCGGCGCTTTTCGCGCAAGGCTTTGCCGACAGCATGATCAACATGCTGCGCGATTTTTCCGAATGTAGGTCACAAAAGCAAAGGGAATGCCGTTCGCGCTGACCTGCGCTTCGCGTTTTGTTTCCTGCCATTCGTTCAGATCAAAATCGGGAAACCAGGCGTCGCCATCAATTTCCTGATCGATTTCAGTGAGCAGCAGACGGTGGGCGGCGGGCAGGGCGAGGGCGTAGAGTTGCGCGCCGCCGATGAGGAAGGCTTCGGTTTGCGTCAGCGCCAGCGCGTCTTCCAGACTGCGCGCCCGATGTACGCCAGCAGGGAGAGGATAGTCAGGCTGACGGCTGACGACGATATTGGCGCGCTCCGGCAGGGGACGAAAGGCGGCGGGCAGGGATTCCCAGGTCTTGCGCCCCATGATGACCGGATGATCGCGCGTGACGGCGCGAAAATGCCGCAGGTCTTCCGGAAGCCGCCAAGGCAGACGGTTATGTCGGCCAATGACGCGATTTCTGGCGACAGCGGCAATCAGGGTGAGGCAGGGCGCGGTCATGCCGGACGTTCCGTTTTCAGGGCGGCGATCAGCCCGCGGGTCGAGGCGTCCAGCGTTGTCGCGGCGGACGTTGCCCCTTCGCTTTCCAGGCAGGGCAAGAGACGTTGCGCCATCTGTTTGCCCAGTTCTACGCCCCACTGATCAAAGGCGTTGAGATTCCAGAGTACGCCCAGACAAAAAACCTTGTGTTCGTAGAGCGCCAGCAATTGACCCAGAACATGCGCATCCAGACGCTCCAGCAGCAAGGTGGTGGAAGGTTGATTGCCGGGAAAACTGCGCCAGGGCAGCAGCGCCGCGCTGACCTGACGGGCGCGGGCTTCTTCCAGCGTTTCGCCAAAGGCCAGCGCGGCGGATTGGGCAAGCCCGTTGGCGAGCAGGCACAGGTGGTGGTCGCGCAGGGGAAAATCGGCGTGTTTCAACAGGATGAAATCGCTGGGGACAAGCTGTCCCCCCTGATGCAGAAGCTGGAAAACGGCGTGTTGTCCGCTGGCGCCGACTGCGCCCCAGAGAATGGGGCTGCTGCTGCGGGTCAGGGGTGCGCCCTGACGATCCACGGATTTGCCCAGACTTTCCATTTCCAGTTGTTGCAGGTAGGCGGGGAAAAGTTCCAGCGATTGGCTGTAAGGGAAAATGCCGTGACTCTTCGCGCCCAGACCATTCACGTTCCAGAGGTCGATGAGCGCCAGCGTGAGCGGCAGGTTTTTTTCTGTCGGCGCGGTCAAAAAATGCTGATCCATCTGATGCGCGCCGGAAAGCAGGGCGGTGAAACCGGAAAAGCCAATGGCGAGCGCAATGGAAAGACCGACCGGCGACCAGAGCGAAAAGCGTCCGCCGACGCCATCGCGGAACAAAAAGACGCGCGTCGCCGGAATGCCGAAAGCCGTCGCCGCCGCCAGATTGCTGGTGACGGCGACAAAATGCCGGGCAACGACATCCGCCCCCGCGCGGGGATTTTTTTCCGGCAGACCGGCTTCCAGCCATTCCCGCGTCGTGCGGGCATTGGTCAGGGTTTCCTGCGTGGTAAAAGTCTTGCTGACCACAATGAACAGGGTTGAACGGGGATTCAGACGCGCCAGCAGCGGCGCCAGATCCGCGCCATCCACATTGGCGACAAAATGCAGCCGCAGATCGGGATGTCGGCAGGCAGCAAGCGCCTGCACCACCATGCGCGGTCCCAGATCAGAACCGCCGATGCCTAAATGCACCACATCGGTAATATGCGCTTCGCCAGCGGGCGCGTGCAGAGCGGCGCAGAAGGCGCGCAGACGCTCCAGACTTTCCGCTGTTTCGCGGCCTGTGGCGGCGTCCGGCGCGGCATGGGTCGGCGCGCGCAGCGTCATGTGCGATACGGCGCGATTTTCCGTGTGATTGATGGCTTCGCCCGCCGCCATGCGCCGCCGCCCGCGGGCGAAGTCGCTGGCTTCGGCAATCCGGCGCAACAAGCGCAGGGTCTCGGCGGTCATGCGCTGTTTGGAAAAATCCATCAGGAGGTCGCCGCTGTGCAGCGAAAAAGCGGCAAAACGTTGCGGGTCTGCGGCGAACAGGGCGCGTAAATGCGTCGTTCGCATGTCTTCCGCATGTTGATGCAGGGCTTGCCAGGCAGTTTGCAGGGTGTCGTCCGTCGTCATGGCGCCTTTCAGACCGCCACCGCCGCCTTGATGTGCGGATGCGGGTCGTACCCCTCCAGCGCGAAATCTTCGTAGCGAAAGGCAAACAGATCGTCAATGTCGGGATTGAGGCGCATTCGGGGCAGAGGACGCGGCGCGCGCGTCAGTTGCAGGCGCGCCTGTTCGAAGTGGTTGCGGTACAGGTGCGCGTCGCCAAAGCTATGCACAAAATCGCCCGCGCCATAACCGCAGACCTGCGCCAGCATCCGGGTGAGTAGCGCATAGGAGGCGATGTTGAACGGGACGCCCAGAAAAATGTCGGCGCTGCGCTGGTAAAGCTGACAGGAAAGTTTGCCCTCCGCGACATAGAACTGCGCCATGCAATGACAAGGCGGTAACGCCATGCGTTCGACTTCGGCGGGATTCCAGGCGGTAATGAGATGACGGCGGGAATCGGGATGAGCTTTGAGCCGCGTAACCAATTCGGCGATCTGGTCGATTTCCCCGCCGTCCGGCGTAGGCCAGTGTCGCCACTGATGTCCATACACCGGCCCCAGTTCGCCCTGCGCGTCCGCCCATTCGTCCCAGATGTGTACGCCATTGGCTTGCAGATAAGCGATATTGGTGTCGCCCGCGAGAAACCACAGCAGTTCATGGAGGATGGATTTCAGATGCAGCTTTTTAGTGGTCAGGAGCGGAAAGCCGCAGGCGAGGTCAAAGCGCATCTGCCAGCCGAACACGGAACGGACGCCAGTGCCGGTACGGTCGGATTTGTCCGCGCCGTTTTCCAGCACGTGACGCATCAGGTCAAGGTAGGCTTGCATGAAGTTGAGCGAGAATAAAACCAAGGAGGAGATGAATTGCGAGCCGACATTCTAATATACTCCTACCCTGTTTTCGCCCTGTGCCTCAAAACACTTTGCCCGACCGTCACGATGATGAATACACCCTCCAGCAAACCTCCGATAGCCCTGATCAACCCCGGCGAATTGCAGCGTCAGCTCGCCCAGTTACCGACGGATGACGCCTCCGCCGCACTGGAAGAAATCACGGCATGGCTGAACGCCTGTCAGTTGGGCGAAGTCAGCGGCAACGCGCGCCTCCAGATTGCGCATCTACTGGATGGCGCGGCGCAGCCGCATATCAGGACGCTGACCGGGCAATACCTGCGCACTGCGCGTCTGTCCAAGAACAGTGAAAACCATCTGTGGACGCTGCTCTGCGGCTTCTGGGACAAAATTTCCCGTCAATATGAAATTTGCATCGAACATGGCAAACGCAGGGAAAAAGGCGCCGATACGGTGCGCGCAGAGCTTGCCCAAGTGGTGACGCGCGCCATTATCGCCCGGGGACAGGTCATCAAGTGGAAGGGGATTCGTTACAGTCCGGTCGATAACGACGACTGGGCGCGTCTGGGCGCGGCCTATCTGCTGGCGGAGGGCGAAGGCTTCGCCAAAAAACCGTTACTGCAAATGCATGCCGAACGCGGCGGCGTCACCTCGCCCTTCGCCGAATATTTGCGGGTTCTGATTTTTCAAGCGTCTTCGCTGGATTGTCTGCTGCCACAGGAAATCGAGCTGGCGGATCGGTTGATCGTCTATTCGCAAACGGAATTTGTGTTTTCTGCCGAGAAGACGCCGCAAAGCGTGTGGTGGCTGGATGCGGCAAAAGCCATGCCGCCCACGCATCTGACCGATACCGCGCAAACATCCGCGCCAACCCTGCGCTTTTTCCATCCGGGCAAGGCGCAGACGCGCCTGAACATGCTGGCGCAGGAAATCGAACACAGTAACGTCATCCCCGCTCGCCTCGGACTGGAAACAGGGGAATCCACACAGCGTCTGCTGTCGGTCATCCAGCACCTCGCCACCTGCTGGACGCCTGTGCCGCCGCAACGCCAGCATACGCGACACCGGGTAAAACACCGGATGGTGGTGCTGCCGGGCTTCACCAACGCCTTCATCATGGGTTCGCCTGAATTTGGCGGCAAGCCTCTTGGATTGCCGCAGGAGATATGGATTACGGATAACGTCAGCCAAGGCGGATTTGGCGCCATCGTGAAGGAAGTCAAAGGCGACTGGCTCGGCGTTGGCGCGCTGCTGACCATGCAGCCCGGCGGCGAAGGCAACTGGCTGGTGGGACTGGTGCGCCGTTACCAGCGCATTTCAGAACAGGAAGCGCAGGTCGGCATCGAAACCCTGTCGCGCCGCATCACCAGCGTTGACGTTGGCCCGCGCGCATCAACCCTGCCGCCCAGCACGCCCGCCTTGTGGCTACAGGACGACAACCCCAAAGGCGACATCCGCTTCATCCTGCCGCTCAATACCTTCGATGCCGGAGAAAGCCTGGAATTCAGCTACAGCGGTCGCCGCATCGCGCTGGCTCCGGTCAAACGGCTGGAACAGGGCAGCGACTACGAAATCGCTGCCTACCGCGCCACCATCGCCGCCCCGCCCAAAACCTGAGTCGCAGCGAGATCGGGGCGTAAAAAGGCAAAGGTTCAAAAGATACTGGCGCGCCCGAGACGATTCGAACGTCCGACCCCTGCCTTCGGAGAAAATATGCTCATG
>JAIRZG010000216.1 GCA_031267345.1 Zoogloeaceae bacterium | reverse complement strand
TCGGTCTAACGTGTTTTGGAAGGGGTTTCTCTCCCCTCCCAAAACGGTCGCCTGAAACCCCGCCCTTTAGGGCGGGGTAGGCTCCCACCGCCCTAAAGGGCGGGGTTTCAACCGGAGTTAGTTTTACGATGAAAGGCGACGCGCCATGACGGCGTGATAAGGAGGGCTGCCTTGGCGGCGGCGCTGAAATTGCGGCGGGAAAACAGGGATGTTGCGGTAGAATCCGACGGTTATCCTTGCGGGAGAGGAGGCGGATAATGCCTTTATCCTCTGTTGAGCGCGCCGCGCGCGGGTTTGTCGATTCCTGATTTCTGATGTCCGCCGCCCTTCCAGTCCTGCGTCTTGCCGATCTTGCCCGTAGCGGGCGCGGCGGAGTATTGCCGCTGGAGCTTGCCTTGGCTTCGGCGGGCGTGTTGCGACTGGAAGCCTGGTTGCGCGTTCTGCCGGGGCGGCGCTATGTGGGGCGGGGCGTCTGGCGGGATGCGGCGGGAGAGCGGCGGCAGGTGCTGGCCAAGTTGCTGGTGGGCAAAAAAGCGGCGCGGCAGTTCGCGCAGGAGCAAAATGGCGCGGGTCTGCTGGCGGCTCAGGGCTTGCCCACGCCGACCCTGTTGGCGGCGGAATGCGGGGCGGACGGCGGCTGGCTGCTGTTTGAATTTCTGGAAAACGCGCGTGTTCCGGGCGTGGAGTCCATCGACGAAGCCGTGCGCGCCATCGCCCGTCTGCATGAGCGCGGGTTGTGGCAGGAAGACCTGCATCCCGACAATCTTCTGGCGCAGGACGGGCAGCTTTGTTTTGTTGATGGCGGAGGCATTCGCGCGGAAACGCCGGGGCAGGCGTTGTCGCCGAAACGGGCGCTGGAAAATCTGGGCATGTTTTACGCGCAGTGGCCGATACGCATGGAAGCCGGATTATCCGGCGCGCTGGCGTCGTATTGCGCGCAGAATCCGGCCTCTGGCGCGGGGATGAGCGTATCTGCCTTGCAAAAAGCCGTGACCCGGCAAAGACGCTCGCGCCTGCGCGACTGGCTGAAAAAAATCGCGCGCGAATGCAGCAGCTTTTGTGTGCGTGAAAAAAGCGCGTCCGGTTTTTGCGTGGTGCGCCGCGATGCTGAAAAAATCCTCTCCCCGCTGCTGAAAAATCCGGATGCTTTCATCAACGCCGGGCATTTGTACAAAACCGGCGGCGCGGCGACGGTGGCGCGGGTGGAAGTGGGCGGACGGACGTTTGTCCTCAAACGCTACAACATCAAGCATTTTCGCCACGCCCTGAGCCGTTGCTGGCGAAGGAGCCGCGCCTGGCGCGCTTGGCGCGAAGGCAATCGTCTGCTGGCCCTGGGCATTCCCACGGCAAAACCGCTGGCGCTTGTCGAACGCCGCTGGTTCTGGTTTTCCGGCGTAGCCTATCTGGTGACGGAATATCTGCCGGGCGAGGATATTCTGCGCCGTCTGCAAGCGGAGGATGCGTTGGCGACTCCGGCGGCGAATGTGGCGGAGATCGCCGCCGTTGGCGCGTTGTTTGCCGATCTGTTACGCGCGCGCTTGAGCCACGGCGACATGAAGGGGCACAATCTCATCTGGCAGGAAGAAGAAGCGTGTTGGGCGCTTATTGATCTGGACGCTATGCGCGCGCATCGGCAAGCCGCGACCTTTGAACGCGCGCATCAGCGCGATTGCAAACGTTTTTTACGCAACTGGCCGCCGGATTCGCCGTTGTCGCGTTATTTTTCCGGACTCATCAAATGACAGACGCGCAACGGTTTTGCTGGTCTATAATCTCGGTTCCAACGGGCAAGACGTAAAAAGGCGCATATAGGTCTTGTCGTTTCTTACGCACGGAGCACACATGAGCCTTATCGAAAAAATTACCGGCCTTTTGGGGCGCGATGAAAAACAGCGCGAAGTCTCGCCCGGGGAACAGGAATGGGCGGCGCTGTTGGCGCATGTGGTGGAAATGACCGACATGCGGATTGCGGATGAAAGCAACTATCAGGAAGTCCTGCTGCCCGCCATCAAGATTGCGCGCGCTTATTACGAGCAAAGTCTGGATATTGTGCCCGGCCCGGTGGCGCTGGACAGCGCGCATTTTCTCCTGCCCCGGATTTTCCCCAATCCGGAAAACATCCCGGCCTGTCTGGGACGCAGTCTGGCGGTGAAAAATGAATTGCCGGCGTACGAAGAAGCCGAATGTCCGCGTCTCTATGCGCTGCTGGGCGTTCGCATCAAGCGGATGTCGGAAAATGAACAGGTGTTTACCGACCACACGGTGCGTAGTCTGGCGGCCAGTCCGGGCCAGGTGCGCCAGATGTTGAAGGAGGCGGCTTTTGACAGCCTTCTGCAAGGGTTTGCCAACGAAAATCTGCACTACGAAAAGAAACTGGAACAGGCGCGCGCGCAGTATGAATTGCTTCAGACGGCAGGCGTGACGGCGCGTCATGCGGAAGACGCCAACGTCATGCAACAGGGCAAAACGCCGCCGCTGGTGCGCGCCTATCTCAACAAGAGCGCCGAACAGGTGCTTTTCAGCCTGCGCGAATGGCTCTATTCGCCGCAACATCTGATGCGTATCAACATGAGCGATGGCTTTCTCGTCCAGGAAGGCAGCAAGAACGAAGAAGAATGGCGTCTGCCCTTGATGGTCACCCAGGACAGACGGCAGTGGAATGTCTGCCTGATCAGCTTTCCTATCGTCATGGCGCGCAAGGCGCTCAAGGCGGAAGCGCATAACCATCGCTTCATGTTGATATAGCGTCAGGTCGTAAAAGATCCGTTTTCAGAACGGTTGACCTCAAAAAAACGCAAGGTTTGGCCTTACGTTTTTTTTGGGGATAACGGTGACGAAAAGCAGTTTTATTTGTACTCTCCATCTTCTATCCATGATTTCAAAATACAGGGGCGTCATCATGAATTCAAGTCAGCGCAAAATCGTTCTGTTTTTTGTCTCGTTGCTTGCCATTCTGGCATTGGTATTGGGGGTCACGCTGGGGCGCGGCTTGCAGGACGGGCAGGTAGCGGGCGTGTCGTCGTCGCCGGAGCTTTCGGCGGAGGCAGAGACGGCGGAGGCGCAGGATGCGGGACCGATTGAACTGGTGGAACTCAATAACCGCGATCTGGAAGGCGCTCCGGCGTTGGCGCTCACTTTTACCCGCCCGCTGGACGCGCGTCAAGATTATGACGGCTTTATCCAGGTGTTCGAGATGCCCGCCAAACCGGAAGCGCAAAATGACGAAGAGGGATACGACGAGGACGGCGAGCGGCTGCGCGATGGCGGCGGGGTGATTGCCGCCAGTACAGACGCCGCCGATACCGACAGCGCGGGCGGCGCTCTGATCAAGGGGTCGTGGGTAGTGGGCGAGAATCCGCGCCTGCTGTTTTTCCCGCATGTCAAACCGGAAACCCGGTATGTGGTGCGCGTTTCGCCCGGCGTTCCTGCCAGAAACGGGCGGAAAACGGTCGCCGAATCTCGCTACAGCCTGCGCACGGCAACGGTATCGCCCGCCTACTATTTCGCCAGCCAGGGCATGGTGTTGCCGGCGCGGCAAAATGGCGGTCTGCCGGTGGTGACGGTCAATGTGCCGGAGGTGGATATCCAGTTTTTGCGGGTCAAGCCGGAGCAAATGTCGCGTTTTCTGGATCGGGTGATTGGCGGCAGGGTCTCCGATGAAGAGGACGAGGAGTCCGGCTACTACTACGCCAATCGCGGTCTCAGGGGCGTGGTGAGCAACTGGGAACTGGACCGTTTTCACGAACTGACGGAAAGCGTTTACAGCGGGCGTTTCCTGACGGAGCAAAAACCCGACAAACGCAATGTCACCTTCATTCCAGTGGAAAGCATCAAGGAATTGGCGGAACCCGGCGTTTATATTGCGGTCATGAGCCAGCCCAACCGTTTTCGTTACGATGTCCAGACCACCTATTTTTACACCAGCAATCTGGGTCTGCATACGCGCCTGTTCGCGCAGGGCGCGGACGCCTATGTGAGCGCACTGGACAAGGGCGTGGCAGTCAGCGGCGTGGAAGTTTCCTGGCTGGATCAACAGGGCAAGATACTCCTGCAAGGCAAGACAGACAGCGATGGACGCGCTCATTTCGCCGAGCGTCCCGAGGACGCGAAGGTGCTCATGGCGCGGCAAGGGAAGCAGATTTCCCTGATCGCGCTCAAGGAACCGGCGCTGGATTTGTCCGAGTTCGACATTGGCGGCGTTCCCGGGCGGGCGGTGAGCCTGTTCGCCTGGTCGGGGCGTAATCTGTACCGCCCCGGCGAGCAATTCGAGGTCGGTGTGCTGGCGCGCGACGCGGATGGTCGTTCCATTGCCGCGCAGCCCATACAGGCCATGCTCAAGTCACCGGATGGCAAGGCGCAATTTACGGCGTCCTGGAAACCCGACGACGCCTTTTCCGGCTACTACCAACGGACGCTGGAAATTCCCGCCGATGCGGCAACCGGCTTCTGGAATCTGGAATTGCGCGCCGACCCTGCCGACAAACGTCCCACATCGGTGTACCGTTTCGGCGTCGAGGAATTTCTGCCGGAACGCATGAAGCTGGATCTGGAAGTCGCCAATGCCTGGCTGGACGCCAAACGTCCCTTCCATTTGCAGGTGAAGGGCGCTTATCTTTATGGCGCGCCCGCCTCCGGCAATCAGCTGCTGGGCGCGGCGCAATTTTCGCGCCAGAAGAATCCGCTGGTCGATAAATTTCCCGGCTTTGAGTTCGGCGACGTGAAGGAAGACATCGCCCGTCCCCACGAGGAACTGGAAGCGCAAACGCTGAATGACGCGGGCGAAGCGGAGTACGACATCAATCTGGAAAAAATCGCCGCGCGGCATTCTCCCTTTTTGGCGCGCGTCACCCTGAGCCTGCTGGAGTCCGGCGGGCGTCCAGTCATTCGCAGCGTGGAGCGCAGCTATTGGCCTGCTGCGGAACTGCTCGCCGTGCGTCCCTTGTTTACCGGCGCATACGCGCGTGAGGGGTCACTGGCGCGTTTCGAGGTATTGCGCGCCGACGCGACAGGCAAGCGTTCCGGCGGCGTGTTCCCGGTGCGTCTTTTCCGCGAGAACCGGCACTACTACTGGCGTTTTGAAGACCAGCGCGGCTGGCATTCCGGCTATACGGAAACGGACGAACTGGTCGCCGCCAGCAGCGTCAGCTTTGCGGCGAATGAACGGGGGCAACTGGCGCTGCCGGTGAAATACGGCGCGTACCGGTTGGAAATCGACGATCCGGAAACGGGCAAGCATCTGGTGTATCGCTTTTACGCCGGTTGGAACGCCCGGGAGGACGAAAGTCAGGGCATACGTCCAGATCGGGTGAACTTGAAGCTGGACAAACCCGCCTATCAGGAGGGCGATATTGCCCGCCTGAGCGTTACTCCGCCGCACGGCGGCGAGGCGCTGATTACGGTGGAAGGCGACAGGACGCTGTGGGTGAAGCGCGTCTCCATGCCTGCCGAAGGCAGCGTCATCGACATTCCGGTGGATAAGGCATGGTTGCGGCACGACCTCTATGTTTCCGCGCTGGTGTTGCGTCCCGGTTCCGGCGGCGCGCAGGTGACGCCCGCGCGCGCTTTGGGTCTCGTCCACCTGCCTCTGGAGCGGAGCGCCCGCAAGCTCACGGTGAAGCTGGACGCGCCGCCAAAAACGCTGCCGGAGACGCCGCTCAAGGTAAAAATCAAGGCGCCTGAAGCCAAAGGCAGGCAGGCGCAGGTGACGCTTTCCGCCGTGGATGTGGGCATTTTGAACATTACCGGCTTCGCTACGCCGGATCCCTTCGGGCACTTTTTCGGCAAGCTGCGTTACGGTGTGGATCACTACGATGTCTATGGTCGCCTGATCGAAAAAATGGCCGGACAAAAAGGCAAGCTCAAGTTCGGCGGCGACGCGATGCAGCGACAGCAAGCGCCCAAGGGCTTGCCGAACAAAAAGGTGCGCCTGGTCGACCTGTTTTCCGGCCCGGTGGCGTTGAATGGCGAAGGCGAGGCGGAAATCACCCTGCCGCTGCCGGATTTCAATGGTCGTCTGCGCCTGATGGCGGTGGTCGCCAGCCCGGACAGTTTCGGTAATGCCGAGGCCGAAGTCACTGTTGCCGCGCCGCTGGTGGCGGAACTTTCCACGCCGCGTTTTCTCACCATTGGCGACAGCGCCATTGTGGCGCTGGATTTGCATAACCTTTCCGGCAAGGCGCAGAAACTGCGCCTGGAACTCGCCAGCGCCGACGGTCTGCGCATCCAGGACAGCAAACGCCAGTTGAGCCTCAAGGATCAGCAAAAGGTCACGCTGCGCTTTCCATTGGAAGCGGGTAGCGCCTTCGGCCTTGTGCCCGTTACGCTCAAGGTGGGAGGCGACATTGCGCTGAAACGCGAATTCGCGCTTCAGGTGCAGGCCGCCACGCCCCAACAGCGGATATTGCGCCATTATGTGCTGCCGCCCGGTGAAAGTCTGGACATCCGCGACGCCGATCTGGGCGGTTTCCTGCCCGCAACGGCAAGCAGCCACCTCGCTATTTCCAGCAAGCCGCCGCTGGATGTGAAAAGCGCGGTTCAGGGGCTTTTGGTCTATCCCTACGGCTGCGCCGAGCAGACTGCCAGTTCCGCCTATCCGCATGTCTTTATCGGCGCGGAAGAAGCCAAACCGCTGGCGCTGAAAACGTTCAGCCGCGAAGAACGCGCCCGGATGCTGGAAAAAGCCATCGCCCGTCTGGGCGCCATGCAGGCGCCCAATGGCGGCTTCAGCCTGTGGGGCAACGCGAGTAACTACGAATACTGGCTGTCGGCCTATATCGGCAATTTCCTGCAAGACGCCCGCGAGCAGAACTTCGCCGTGCCGGAACGGATGCGGCAACAGGCGATGGATTTTCTCCTGAAAGGCTTGCAGGAAGGCGTCGCCACACTGCCCAGGAGCGCGACGGCCTATAACGAAAGCCGCGTCTGGCGCGATTATCACTATGGCGGCAGTGGCCGCTTCGGTGTGCTGGCCTATGGCGCTTATGTGCTGGCGCGGGAAGCCAAAGCGCCGCTTTCCACCCTGCGCGAACTTTTTGACGCGCGCGCGCAGGCGCATTCCGGTCTTGCGTTGGTGCATCTGGGTCTGGCCTTGCAGCTCATGGGCGACGAAAAACGCGCGCAGACGGCGCTGGCCGAAGGCGTGCTCAAGGAGCGCGTCGGCGACTCTTGGTGGGGCGATTACGGCAGCCCGCTGCGCGACGCGGCGCTCTCCTACATGCTGCTCGAACGGCACAAACTGAATGTGCCTGGCAAGGAAAATCTCCTGCCCCTGATCGCCTCGGAAGTGGAAAACAGACGCTACTTCAGTACCCAGGAACAATTGGCGGTCTTTCTGGCCGGGCGTCAGGTGATGCAGGTCGCGGCGGGCGAACAGCCCTGGAATCTCAAATGGACGGGCCAGGCGGGCGAACGGACGCTGACCCATACCGGCCCGCTGACGCAGGGGTTGAGCGTTGCCGAAGTGGGCGGCGGTTTTAAGGTCAGCAACCCCGGTGAGGCCAATCTGTACCTGGAACTGGCGCTGGAAGGCCATCCGGCGAAAATGCCCGCCGCCAGAAGCGACATCGTGGAATTGAAGCGCAGCCTCTTTGACGCGCGCGGCAAACCCTTGGGCAACCGCAGTCTGCGGGTGGGCGAAAGCATATTGACGCGACTGGAAGTAATACCCAAAACACATATCCGCAACGCGTTGCTGGTCGATTACATTCCTGCCGGGCTGGAAATTGAAAACCTCAATATCGTTCAGGGCGAGGACATGGGCAGCGTCAGCGTGGAGGAGGTGAATCCCGCCGACGCCATGCAGCATTCCGCCATTGAGCATGTCGAATTCCGCGATGATCGTTTCGTCGCCGCCCTGAAACTGGAGGGCGCCATGACGTTGTTTTACCGCGCCCGCGTTGTCACGCCCGGACGCTTCGTCTTTCCGTCGCTCTATCTGGAAGACATGTACCGTCCCAACCTTTACGGCCTGTCGGAAGGCGCGGGCAATGTCACGGTGTCGGAGGGTAGGGATCAGCGGACGGAGGAGCGATGATGGCGAACGGTTCAGCTGCCAACGGCAAAGCTGCCGCAAGATAGTCCTTCTCTTGCTTCAGGAGAGAAGGGCTGCTCCGTGGCGCGCAGGGCGGATTGCGTTTCATGGTTGCTTATCGCGTGGCGCGCGCTTCCTGCAAAATCAGATCCGCCGCTTTTTCGGCGATCATGATGGTGGGGGCGTTGGTATTGCCGGAAATCAGCGTGGGCATGATGGAAGCATCGACGACGCGCAGGCCGTCGATGCCGCGTGTCTTGAGTTTGCTATTCACCACGGCGTTGGCGTCGTCTCCCATTTTGCAGGTTCCGCTGGGATGGTAGAGGGTTTTGCCGTGGTTACGGGCAAAACGCAGAAGATCCGCGTCGCTGTTGGCTTCCGGGCCGGGTTGCGTCTCCAGGGCGATGTAGCGGGAAAGCGCCGGTTGCGCGGCAACATGACGCGCCTGCCGCAAGCCTTCCACAAGGGTCTGGCAGTCCGCGTCGTGGGTAAGATAGGCCGGACGAATGAGCGGCGCGACCAGCGGATCAGGGTGGTTGATGAGGATCTCGCCCCGGCTTCTGGGTCGCAACTGGCAGACGCCGCAGGTCAGCCCCGGTTCGTGTTCCGCGCCGCCGGTCTCGAAATTGAATGTGCCCAGAATGACATGAAACTGGATGTCCGGATGTTCGGGATTTTGTCGCATGGGCAAAAAGGCGTTGATTTGCGAGGCGCTCAAGGTCAGCAGACCGCGCCGGGAAAAGGCGTAACGCAAGGCTTCGCGCGCCGCCCGCCAGCCCCGGCTGGATTCGTTGAAGGTTTTGGCTCCCTTGACGCGGTAGGTCAGACTTGCCATGTAGTGATCCTGAAGATTCTTGCCCACGCCGGGCAGGTGATGACGCACGGGAATCCCCAGGGGTTGCAGGCGCGCGGCGTCGCCAATGCCGGAATGTTGCAGGAGCGCCGGGGAATTGATCGCGCCCGCGCTCAAAATCACTTCTTTCGCCGCTTCCAGCGTGTATTCCTGTCCGCGATGCCGGATTAGCGCGCCTTTTGCCCGCTTGCCTTCAAAAACCAGCCGCAGGGCGTGGGCGTGGGTGAAGACGTGCAGATTGGCGCGTTTTCGGGCCGGGCGCAGGTAAGCGTTGGCGGTGCTCCAGCGGATGCCGTTTTTCACCGTTATCTGGAAAAAGCCCAGTCCGGCGTATGCGCCTTCCGGGCTGCCGTCGCGGTTGAAATCATCGATCAGGGGAAATCCGGCTTCCTTGGCGGCGGCGAGATAGGCTTCCGAAAGCGGCAGACGCTCGTCAATCTCGCTGACATGCAAGGGGCCGCCCGCTCCGTGCCATTTATCCGCGCCGCGCGTTTGATCTTCCGAGCGTTTGAAGTAGGGCAACACATCCGCGTAACCCCAGCCGGGGTTGCCCAGATCGCGCCATTCGTCATAATCCCGCGCCTGACCGCGAATATACAGGAGGCCGTTGATCGCCGAAGAACCGCCCAGCACCTTGCCGCGCGGCCAGAGGATGGCGCGGTTGCCGCTGGAATCTTCCGGTTCGGTGTGGTACAGCCAGTTGCCACGTGGATGGGCGCGATTCCAGACATAGCCGACAGGAATATGAAAGGAAGGATGCCAGCCCGCGCCACCGGCTTCCAGTAACGCCACCTGATGCCGTCCATCGGCGGAAAGACGATTGGCCAGCACGCAACCGGCGCTGCCGCCGCCAATGATGAGGTAATCAAAAATACGTTTCATGCGATCTCCATTTCTTCCAGGTTTTTTGGGCGGATTGTTTGCGGTTGACGCAAGGTTTGCGGGCGGGCGAAGTCATGGGCGTTTTCTGCGCCGCCCGCGCCTTTTTCCGGTCGGGCGTGTGGGCAGCGATCATGACATGCGTAAAAAAATGAGGAAGCGGCAGGATTCGAACCTGCGAATGAGAGCCGGAATGACGAATCCCGGCAAGCCATCTCCGCGCTTGCAAAAAGGGCAAGACACGGCGCAATCAACCCCTCTGCCACGCTTCCGTAAAGCCTGCATCATAAATAAGGCGGCGCGGCAAACTTATATCGTTTTCTGCAATGCTTATCAGGGACTCGAAAGACCGGGGACGGAAGGCGGTAAAGCGTCTGGCGGGAAAAGTCTTCCGGCATTTCATCGTAAAACTGACTCCGGTTGAAATCCTGGCTTGTAGGGGCGACCTGTGGTCGCCCGCAGGGCGGGGTTTCAGGCGACCGTTTTGGGATTGATTCCGTACTGAAACGCCAGTTGGCTCAGGCTCGCCTGACTATGCTGTATCGCTCGACGCACTGCCTCTGTCGTGCGGGCGCAGCCGTGTAATACTTGTCCCATAAATCATCCCCCCGTAGATGGCTATAGATTACTCCTCCACACCGTGGGACTAAACATCTGATCAATTCCTCGATGAACTGGCTCATGCGCTGCCTGCCGATCATGCGGTACAGCCCCTCATAAACCACTTCGTCCAGCGTAATCGTCATTCGTTTGTGCATCTTGATCTCCATGTT
>JAIRZG010000154.1 GCA_031267345.1 Zoogloeaceae bacterium | reverse complement strand
CCGGAAAAAACTTTAAGGCAATCTTGGGGGGCGCGGGATGCTTACGTTTGAACCTCCGCTTCCCGCACGGCGCGCGCTATAAGCCGCGCCGTTTCCGCTTCTTCGCGTAGTCGCGCCCGTTCTTCCGCCGTCAGGGTCTCCAGGTTGGCGTAGTCGCGTTTCCAGTCGGGATCGCCCTGCCAGACTTGTGGCGACTGCCAGGCAGCGCGCGACGTTTTGGCGTCTTGCAGGAGTTTCAGCGCCAGTTCCAGCGTGGCTTTTTGGGAAGCCGGATCGTGCGGGCGACCGGCGGCGTTGCCCAGCGGAAAATCGGAAAAAAGAAAGCGGGGGACGGCGCAGTGTTCCACCACATCGCGGGCGCAGCCCATGAGGACGGTCGCGATGCCGTGGGCTTCCAGATGCCGCGCCGCCAGCGCGAGACTTTGGTGACAGACCGGACAATTAGCGACGAGCAGCGCGGCTTCCACGCCATCGGCCTGACAACGCGCCAGCAGTTCCGGCGCGTCCACGCTTGTCGTCTGACGCTGGCTGCGGTTGGTGGGAAAGCCGTGAAAACGCGGCGCAAGGCGGAACCGACCGCTCTTCGCCATTCGCCGCAACAGGGGCAAGGGAAACCAGACATTGCTGTCCGTCATGCGCGTGTGTTTGCGGTCAATGGCGACGTGGGCGATGCGGAGATCATGGTCTTTATCCGTGTCGCCGGAATAAACGCGATAAAACTTGGCGGCGGCGTTATACGGCGCGCCCGGCCCCTGCTCGCCCTTGTCCGGCTGGTAGGGCGCGGCGGTCGTGACCAGCGTAAGAAGCGTTTCCGCCAGCGCCTTGGCGAGCGACGCAAACGGCGCGTCCTCATGCCGCGCCCAGACATAAGGATTGTCGTAACCCAACGCCAGATACCAGGCGCGGGTGCGGGTCATGTAGGAGATGGGCATGGCAGGGATCAGGGGTCAGGAATCAGAGGACAGAGGGTAGCGCAACGCGCCGTTTAACCTGTCAGCAGGGTAAATCGGGAATGTCGTTTTTTGCGGCTGCATCGTGCAAACGGACAAAGCCACGATTCGCGTGTTGTTCCTGTAGTTCACAATGTATCCAGTCTATACACCCTTGAAGGGAGGCATCAACACGGGGTGACTTCGATCAGTTTCGTTTTCGCTCCGCTGCGCGGCAGGCTGCCGAAGGGCAGCAACGTAACGGCGGGGCGGAAAGTCAGCAGTTCCCGCACCCGTTGTTCCAGAGCGCGGGCGAGTTCGGGCCAGGCGGATTCGGGGGTGTGTTCGCCCGCTTCCACGACCAGGCGCAAAGGCGGTTCGACCTTGGGCGGCGGAGCAAAAAGGCGAATGCGGAGTTCGCCGGAAAGCCGGGGTCGGAATTCGTGCACCACCTTTTGAATGGCGGCAGGATACGCCTTGACGCCTTTAATCATCAACATGTCATCGGCGCGACCAAGAATTTCCAGCCGCGCGCCAAAGTGACCGCAGCCGGGGCATTCGCCAACATGCAAACGGAAAATGTCGCCGGTGGCGTTGCGAAAGGCGGGCGCGGCTTCGTATTCCAATGCCGTATGGATGGCCTCGCCCACTACGCCGTCGCGCAGTTCCAGCGGCGCTTTGCTTTCCGGGTTGACCAGGTCGTAGCGATAACAGTAATCCTCGGCCATGTAGTGCATTCCGTGCGCTTCTTTTGCGTCGCAGGTGATGCAGCCGTTGTGCCAGGCGCCGCCCATGAAATCAAAGACTTGCGCGTTAAATTCTTCGCGCACGAGTTGGCGGAAAAGCGGCTGGCTCGCACCGGGTTCGCCGCAGCAGCCGATGACGCGAATGCTCAATGCCGCCGCAGGTTTGCCCAGTTCTTTCGGCGCGCGTTCGATCAATTGCTTGACCATCGACGGCGTGGCGAACAGGACGCGCGGACGGGTCAATTCGATATAGCGCAGGATTTTCGGCACGCCGCCTTCCGCGCCCACCGCCACCGGTCTTGCGCCATAGGCTTCCAGCGCCTGCACGAAGGTGATGCCCGCCAACCACAGGGAAAGCCCGAAGGCATGAAAAACGGTGTCGCCGGGGCGAATGCCCGCAACCTGAAACATGCGCCCCAACACGATGTACGTGGTTTCCAGATCCTTTTTGCTGAATACATAAAAAGTCGGCGTACCGGTCGTGCCGGAAGTCGCCGCCAGATGAATGGCGTTTTCCGGCGCGGTGGTCAGATGCAAACCGAGCGGATGATCATAACGCGCCAGCGACGCCTCCTGCGAATCACGATGCCGCGCCTTGTCAAGAAAGGCGGGCAGGCGGCGGAAATCGGCAAGGCTCCGAATATCCTCCGGCGCGCTGACGCCCGCTTCGAGAAAGCGCGGACGAAAATAATCGGTGTTCGTCCACACATAACGAATCTGTTTTTTCAGCTTTTCCCAACGCAGGGCGTCCACTGCCGCCAGATATTCATCCGGGTCGCGAGTGTCGATGTCAAGGTAATTCATGCTTGTAGAGGAAATCGGCAAAAGCCGTGATGATGCAAGGCAGGAAGGGTTCGGTGAACAAAGAAAAACTGCATTGTTTAGAGGAAATTTTTATATCCGCGCTGAGGATACGTTTTATTGCATTCCACCAAAGCCGCATTTGCTGGAATAACGGTAATGCCTTCGCAGACCGCAATCTGTTCCCCGATTCCCGATCAGTGCGTCTGATTCAGGAATTGCGCATAGCGCGCCACCAGCGCCGCGGGGTTATCCAGATGCGACAGATGACCGCTGGCGGGGAGCGTCGCCAGTTCGCTGTCCGGCAGGCAGGCGTTGATAGCGGCGGCGGGAGGAGGGACGCGCAACAGGCGTTCCTGCTCGCCCACAGCACCAGCGTCGGCAGGGCAAGGCGTTGGCAGGTTTTGGCCTCGCCGCTCGTGACGATGCGCAAGACTTTCTGATAGCGCAAAAGATGCGTTTGGTATTGCGCGACCACCTGCGCCTTGCAGCGCCTTGCATTCATCCGACCAGCCGATGCCGCCCTCCATACCAATCGGCGCGAACAGCGCCAGCGTTTTTACGCTTTCGGGATAACGCGCCGCGTAACGGCTGGCGATAGCGCCACCTATGGAATTACCCGCCAGAAAAACCGCTTTTCCATGGGTTTCCGGCGCGGCCTGCAAGAACTCGTGCAGGCGTTCGACCTGATTGTCCAACGGATAATCCGCATCCGCAAACCCGCGACTCGCCCCATAACCCGACAAATCGGGCGCAATAAGCGCGGAAATTCCCGCTTGTGCGGACAAAGCGCACTCAAAATCGGCGATGCCGTGCAGGTCGATGACCCCGGATATGGGATGGGGCGGCCTGTCTGGCGGCGCGGGACAAGCGCATCCGCCACCCATTGAACGATAATAAATCTTATTTATTGGCATTTCAGCAGACTCCTTCCATAATTTTTTCCAGGCATCAATTGCACAACGACATGCGGCTCTTGAGGGCGGATCGCATGATATTTCGCTAAAGTTTACAGGGACGGCACAACATGAAGCCCGCGCATCTCGAATTCGACAACGCTCTGCCAGCAAGACCGGGGCAATGGTCAGTGCCCGCTCTCTGTCTGATCGTCTGTAGGCATGAGCGTATAAATGCGAAGGAGATACATGGGATTATTACGGCGCGGATGCCGTGGCGCTTGTCAATGTCACAAAATATGCCATTGATTTTATTGCGTCCATTTCTGCTTCTGAAAATTCGGGAATGACTCAAAAAATGACGGCTATATCATTCACAAAAGTTCGCTGGCGCAGGATCAAGGCGGGGTTGAAGCTGATCAAGAAAATTTATTGGCGCGATTGGGCGTATCCCGCCAAACTCAAAGATATTTTTCACAACATGGCGTTGATTTTTTGTTCCACGATGATTTTTATGATCAGCATGAGTCGCCCCAATTATTTTCCGTGGGGAACGCAATTTCCAAAATATTCCGAGCTTATGGAAATACGCGGAACGCTATCACGGCACGTAACACCTCCTTCAAGAGGAGGAAGCGTGGAATCTTTTAAAGTCAAAAACGAGCAGGGCACAATGAAATTGGCATGTGAAAACGGTAGCGGAAAATACAACCGCGACAACTGTGCGCTTCCTTCTCCACTCAAATGGGGAGGTAGCAACGAAGTCATTGTTCGTTACGCGCCAAAATGGGGATTGATTGAAGTGGCTTCCTTGGATGGAGAAATCAGTTCAACCCAAAATTATAAAAAGAAGCTTGCCCGCATAAAAATGTGGGACAATATCCAAACGGGTTGTTATGTTTTTGCTTTTTCTGTAATTTTTGAAGCGGGCAAACCTATTTCAGGCGTGCAGCAGTAGCATGACATTTCATCAACTTTTCTGAAGGAGATTCATCATGGCAGGGCAAGCGGAAACGTGCAATACATCACAACTTTTGTTTCGGGCGCCAGCTCGGCTACTTCGCTGCGGGATGGCGTAAAAAAGGCAAGTGACGACGATATCAGAAATGACATCGATTCTCTGATCTATTTCGGGAAATTCCTGACGGGAATGGTGGAAATGGTCAAGGCGCTGCCTATCATTTCTGGCCCCTTGTCCGGAGCGGAATTCACGTCAGCCGCAGTTAAGGCCATTGAAGATATTAACGAAAGTGGCACCATCCACGCGGATACCGCGCGTCAATTGGCGACCGGTTTGCTGGGGATGGGTGCGGTAGCCGCCACTTTTACTGGTCCTGTGGGCTGCGCCATCGCCATCGGTTGTTGTGTTATCTCCACTACGCTGACGGTTTATGGGTGGTACGAGGAAAAGGAACAGGAAAGTCTACTGGACGCAATCGAGGCAAAATTCTCTGAAGAAGGCTGGTATTTTGAAAAAAGCGTAAAAGATGTTTTTGAAGGCTACAACTATAAATATGAGACAAAAGAAGCCTAGAGCGTCGTTTCACCAATGCTGATGACCATGCATCGGATTGACCCGAATGTCTCCCCGGATGACTGCCTGAAAATACTCAATGCTGCGTATCATGAGAATTTGGGGATGCCCTCAAAATTGAGCGCCGATCTTGAAGTGACCTGTCTTGTCAACAAACTCCGTAATATTTTCGGATTGTCTGACGCAGTGTTTTACGATACTGACGATAATTTCTTTCCCGATTACGCCAGAATACTTGAGGAACTGGAAAGCAAAATTCCTGACACCGGGTTGCGTATATCGTCTCTGGTAGGCAAAAGCGTTGATGAGATAATTGCCAAAGCAAGTACCTCAAACGATGCGTCGGAGATGATGGCCTACCGTTACGCCCTGCAAGCGCTGAATCCATTTGCGATAACCGGTCTTGATTACAGCCCGCGCAACCAGGATGGTGAACTCGACCTGTACAACCGCCTGACCGGAAAAGGGGAAATTACCGAATCCTGGCTGGCGGATCGGGCGGCGATGCTGGAGCGTTTGATGGTGGAAAACAGCCGGGTTATCGACATTCCCTTCTCCGGCGACAACAACCGCTATATTGATCTGGCGACGGGAATCGTCCTGGAGGACAACCTTGAGCCGGGAACAGATAGCGTCATACAGTTTGGCGGCGCGGGCAATGATCTCCTTGGGTCGTTTACAGGAGATGCGGGCGATTCAAGCCGTTTGTACGGTGGCGCGGGGGATGATGATTTGCTGGATAGCCTGGGGGACGATTACCTGGAAGGCGGCACGGGTTTCGACCGCTATTTTGTCGGCGCGGGCCAGGACACGATTCTGGATGCAGA
>JAIRZG010000121.1 GCA_031267345.1 Zoogloeaceae bacterium | reverse complement strand
TTTCTCAACGCCAATCTTTCCATCAATCTCGCTTCCGGCGGCGACGTGTTCGGCAGCAACGCCTCGGCCAGCGACGGCGCGTCGGGGAGCGCGAATACGCTGCGCGCCGATTTTTCCATCAACGGAAATACCGCCAAACAGATCGACACCTATGAGGAATTCGAGAACGCGGTGAAGAACATCCTGGGGCTCGCGGAAGGGCGCGTTTCGGCGGCAACGGCCGCGCGCAACCCGCCCGCGGCTGAAAACGCGGAGCAGGCCGGAGCCGCGGCGGAACCTTCTCCGATACGCTACAGTCTGAACCGGACGAGCGGCGCCCTGTACGTGAAGGCGCGTCCTTCGCAGGTGCGGGCCATCTCGCGCCTGATCGACCTGAACAAGGCCATCTTGCGCCGCCAGCTTTTGGTGGAAGCGCAGCTGATCGACGTGCAGTTGAATGACGACTTCCAGTTCGGCGTAGACTGGACGCTGCTGCGGCGCAACGTCGCGGGCATCTACGGCGCGGACGCCCTGCGCGTGCAGGAACATACCACTGCCTTCCCGAGCGGCACGCTTCTGGGCCGCACCTTGACCATTCCGGCGCAGGTCATCGGCAGCGCCTCGGGAGGCAACGGTCTCGGCCTTTCCTACGGCGACGAGCGTTTCTCGGCCACCTTGAAAGCCCTGAGTTCGTTCGGCACCCTGCGCGTTCTGTCCAACCCCAGCGTGCGCGTGCGCAACGGCACGCCGGCGCTCTTGAGCGTGGGCACGAACATCCGCTATATCGCCAAGAGCAGCTCGACCTTCAACAACATCGGCGGCAGCAGTACGACGACGACCTCCGACGTGGAAACCGACGCCCTTTTTTCCGGCGTGGTCGTGGGCGTGGCGCCCTTCATTCACGACAACGGGCGCATCGAACTCCTGATTCACCCGATCCAGACGGAAGTCACCCCGGAATCCCTGCACCTCATCAACGTCGGCAACGGCAACGTCGTAACCCTGCCCCGGATCAACTACAAGGGCCTGACGACGACTCTGAATCTCGGCGATGGCGACATGGTCATGATCGGCGGGCTGATCGACCAGAACCAGATGAATAGCCGGGATGGGCTGCCGGGGCTGTCGGACATTCCGGCGGCGGGAAACCTGTTCGGTGAACGGAACATGTCGCACCAGAGCCGGGAACTGGTGATCGTTTTGCGCGTGAGGCTGCTATGAGCGATTCGAAAAAACGCCCCGCATCAGGCAAGCGGCGCGGCGGTTTGCTTCATGTATGGACGGCGCTCGTCTGCCTGGCCGGCGGCCTGGCCGCCGCCCAGGCCCAGGAAAACGCGCCGCGGGCGAGTCCGCAAATGGCGGTGCCGGCCATATCCATGGAAACGTCCACCTACCGGATGGAGAAGGCGCGCGAATCGCAGATTCGGGAGCTGGTGCAAAAAATCGACACGGCAACGCGCCAGGGAAATTTCACGCTGGCGGAAACCTTGCTGGGCGCCTTGGGGCGCTTTCTTCCCGAACAGAGCCTGACCATGCTGCGGATGCGCGCCTGGCTTGCCGTTTCCTCCGGCCAAGAGGAAACGGCGAGGCAAACCTACCGCCAGATCCTGGAACGGATCGAAAACGATGAAAACGCCGGAATCAACCTGATCATTCTCGCGGCGCGAGCCGGGCAGGAAGAGGAAGCCGCGCGGATGCTGGCGGACATGGTGCGGCGCCATCCCGATTCACCGCAGTTAAACGCCTTGCGCCAGGCCTTCGAAGGAACGCGGCAATGAGCCTGGACCTGGAAAATCCCGTGCGCGACGCGCCGGACATGGAAGCGGAAGCGAAGCCGGGACCCTCGCCCAAGGTTCCGGCGCGTCTGGGCGAGCGCCTCCTGGAGCGTGGATTGCTGACCCCCTGGCAATTCCAGTACATCCTGCAAAAACAAGGCGTGGAAAACCTGCGCCTGGGGCAATTGCTGGTCCGGCATGGCCTGGTGCGCGAATATGACGTCGTGTGCGAGCTGGCGAGGAAGAGAAACATTCCTTTCGTTCCCCATGAGGACTTCTTGCCGCCGGATGCGAATTTGCTCGCTTTTTTCAACCGCGAGTTCTGCCTTGCCAACGGCTTTCTGCCTTTGAGGCGCATCGCGGACCACCTGGAAATCCTACTGGGCGACGGCGACGAGGCCAAAGCGGCCCATGTCGTGCGCGAGCGGACGGGGCTGGCCTGCCGCTTCGTGCAAGGAGAGTTTTCCCACGTCGCCCGCCATATCCGGGATGCCTATTACTTCGCGCAGCATTCCGTCGATGCCTTGCTGGAGCGCGAAATCCACCGTCTCGCCGACGACGTGGACCATGCTTGCAGCCCCGGCCCCTTCCTGGATTACCTGCTGCACAAAGCGGTGCACGAGCGGGCGACGGACGTCCACTTCGTTCCCTCGCCGTGGAGCCTGCACGTGTTTTTCCGCATCGACGGCGTGCTGCGCCCCATCATGGCGCTGCCGCATTCCCTGATGCGGGTGACGACTTTCATCAAGCTCGCCGCCGAAATGGACATTTCCGAGCAGCGGCGTCCGCAGGATGGCAGCTACCACACCATGATCCTCAGCCAGCCGTTTGCCGTCCGCGTCTCCATCCTGTTCGTCGAATTCGGCGAGCGCACCGTCCTGCGGCTCCTGCCGGAGCAAAGCGAGCTTGCCGGCCTGGAGCGCCTGGGATTCCTGCCCAGGGACGTGCGCCGGCTCGAACGCATTTTCTCGAAACCCTCGGGCATGATCCTGGTCGTCGGGCCGACGGGTTCCGGCAAGAGCACGACGCTGTACGCGGCCCTGCAACGGATTCAGTCGCTGGTCGAAAGCAACGTGCTGACGGTGGAAGACCCGATCGAATACCGGATTCCCGGCGCGGCGCAAACGGAGGTCAACCGGCGCGCCGAATACGATTTCGGCAATGCGCTGCGCTATTTTCTGCGCCACGACCCCGACGTGATCCTGATCGGCGAAATCCGCGACCGGGAAACCGCGCACGCGGCGGTGGAAGCCTCCGCGACCGGCCATCTCGTACTCTCCAGCCTGCACGTCGCCAGCGTCTTCGGCGTGGTGCCGCGCCTGCGTCCGCTGGGACTGGATCCGCGCGTCATCGCCGACAACCTGATCGCCGTCGTCAGCCAGCGCCTCATTCGCCGGAACTGTCCCCATTGCAGCCGGGAAACGCCATTGAGCGAAGCCGAGACCGCCTGGCTGGGGGGCGGCGCAATCCAGGCACGGCACGGCGTGGGTTGCGCGGCTTGCGGGAACAGCGGTTACATCGGCCGCCTGCCGGTCTATGAAATCCTGGAAATCGACGACGCCCTGGCCAATTGCATCGCCGACGACGGCGGGCGTGAAACCTTGCGCCAGTTGGCGGAGGAAAGGAACTTCGAGAGCCTCGTCGCGCAGGCGAAATGGCGGGTGCGCAACGGACAGAGCACGCTGGCGGAAGTCGCGCGCGTCGTCGGCGCGGGAGTGGACGCATGAACCTGGATTATCCATCGACGCCTGGGGAGTCGGATTGATGATGAGGAACCATTAACCGTAAAGACACCTGAGGCACGGAGAAAAGCAAAACCGGGAAAAGGCAAAACTTTTGAGAACCTCTAAAAACTTCCCACGGCAGGCGCCGCCACCACCTGCGCGACGAGGAAATACATGGCGGCGCGCGAGCCTGCGGTCCGCATTGCGGGCGGGACGCCCGCGCTCCATTGCGGCACGCTCTTTCGCACGAAAAAACGGGGAGCGCGGACGTCCCGCCCGCTTCGTCCATCTCTTTCGTTGGCGGAACAATAATGAGCAAGCGCCCGGATTAACGGGAGTCCTTAGAGCGTTTTTGGTTCATATGCTTATACAAACAACGTTCGTCATCGCGAGGCGCTTGTCGCCGTGGCGATCCAGTACGTTTTTCTGGATTGCTTCGCCTTTGGTTCGCAATGACGGGTGTCCGCCTTTGAGCCAAAAATGCTCTGGTTTTCCGCTTGCGGCCGAATCAAAGTGGTCAGAGACATTTCCTTTTGTGGAAGATGACGGCGGAAAATGGAATAATCCTAGAAACCGCAGTTGGACGGGCGAGCACGTAACGGGCTCACCCATTGGGTGGGCGGTGGAAAAACCAGAAGCGCTTGTCATCACATGACCTCGATTCGGAAAAAATAGTGGTCAACTGCGGTTTCCAGGTTAATCCTTGCCCCCTTTGGCTTTTTGCTGAACGGGGCCAACCATCGACAAACATGTGGGAAGGTGAGCGTATGGCAGAGCAATCCGTTGAATCCAAGGGCGTCCTGGAAAGAATTTTCCGGCTGCGCGAGAAAAATACCACGGTCAAGACCGA
>JAIRZG010000106.1 GCA_031267345.1 Zoogloeaceae bacterium | reverse complement strand
GAGCTTGCCGCCGTCAAACTTTCCGCCAACTGGATGGCGGCCTGCGGCGCGTCCGGCGAGGACGCGCGGCTCTATGATACGGTGGCGGCGGTCTCCGAACTCTGTCAGCGTGTGGGGCTTGCCATTCCAGTGGGCAAGGATTCGCTTTCCATGCGCGCCGCCTGGGTGGAGGCGAGGCGGCAAGGGGAAGTCCAAAAGGAAGTCGTTTCGCCGGTTTCGCTCATTGTCACCGCCTTCGCGCCGGTTACGGATGTGCGCCGCACCCTGACGCCGCAATTGCGGCTCGATGTGGGCGAAACGGAATTGTTGCTGCTCGATCTGGGGCGGGGGCGTCTGGGCGGCTCAAGCCTGGCGCAGGTATTCAACGCCACTGGCGAGGACGCGCCCGACATCGACAGGCCGGAGTCGCTGATCGCGTTTTTCGCCGCCGTGCGGCGTCTGAAGCAGGAAAACCTGTTGCTCGCCTATCATGACCGTTCCGATGGCGGCCTGTTCGTCGCCGCCGTGGAAATGGCCTTCGCCGCCCACGCGGGCGTGACGCTGGATATGGAAGGCTTGTGCGCGGACATGCGAACGCTGGATGTCGATGGCGCGGAAAAGCATCCCGAACATTTCGCCGGACGCGATCAGGAACGCATCATCCGCGCGTTGTTCAACGAAGAAGCCGGCGCGGTGATCCAGATCCGGCGTTCGGACAGGGAAAAAGTGACAGTATGCCTGCGTGACTTTGCCGTGCCCCATGCCTTTGTCGGGCATCCCAACGACGCCGATGAAATCCGCGTCATCCGCAACGCCAAAAGCATATTCCGCGCGTCGCGTGTTGCGTTGCAGCGCGTCTGGTCGGAAACCGGTTTTTACATGCAGCGTTTGCGCGACAATCCCGAATGCGCCCGCGAAGCCTATGACGGTATTCTGGACGCTGCCGATCCCGGCCTTTCGCCCAAACTTGCCTTCGACCTGTCGGCGCTGGCAAACGACGCGCCGTATCTCCATTCGGGCGCCAGGCCGCGTATGGCGATTTTGCGCGAGCAGGGCGTCAACAGCCAGTATGAGATGGCGGCTGCCTTTGACCGCGCCGGATTCGAGGCGGTGGATGTGCATATGAGCGATCTCATCGCCGGACGGCAGACGCTCGCGGATTTCAAGGGACTGGCGGCCTGTGGCGGTTTTTCCTATGGCGACGTGCTGGGCGCGGGGCAGGGCTGGGCGCGCACCATCCTGATGAACGCGCGTTGTCGCGACGAATTCAGCGCCTTTTTTCAGCGTCCCGACAGTTTCGCGCTGGGCGTCTGCAACGGTTGCCAGATGATGAGCGCCCTGAAAACGCTGATCCCCGGCGCGGAACACTGGCCCGACTTTCGCAAGAATCGCGTGGAACAGTTTGAGGCGCGTTTCGTGCAGGTGGAAATCCTGCCTTCGCCCTCGCTGTTTTTCGTGGGCATGGCGGGTTCAGTGCTGCCGGTTGTCGTCTCGCACGGCGAAGGACGCGCTGTTATCCGGCGGACAGAGGCGTTGCCCGTGTTGCGCTATGTCGATCATCGTGGCGCGGCGACGGAAACCTATCCGCTGAATCCCAACGGCTCGCCGGGCGGCTTGACGGGCGTGACCACGGCGGACGGACGTTTCACCATCATGATGCCGCATCCCGAACGGGTTTTTCGCCGTTCGCAGATGTCCTGGTATCCGAAGGACTGGGACGCCCACGCCAACGACGCCAGCCCGTGGCTTGCCCTGTTCATGAACGCGCGTCGCTGGGCAGGGTGAGCGCGGTATGAAAAAATGTTTTTTTGAAAACAACGGCATGGCATTCTGCTATGATGCACTGGATTTTCGCCCGTTCTGCGCGAATCTGCCCTGAACCAGAGGAGGAGCAAACGTAATGTCTTTTATGCCGTGGTCCGATGAATTCATCCTGGGAATCAACAGTATCGACGAGCAACACCATTGGCTGGTGGACGCGACCAATCGCCTGCATGAACAGATTGAGTCGCAGACGCAGGATAATGAGGCGTTGCGGGAAATTCTCGAAGGCCTGGTGGATTACACGGTCAATCACTTCATTCTTGAGGAAGAACTGTTTGATCGTTTAAAGTACCCGCAAACCGACGCGCACAAGGCCGAACACGACGATCTCACCCGTCAGGCCATCCAGTTGCTGCTGGATTTTGAAAAAGGCGAAGCCGTCTCGGAAGAGGCGCTGGAATTTCTCAAGGGCTGGCTCGTGCACCACATTCTGCGTGTAGACAAGGCGTATGTGCCTTTTTTGCAAGAATACGGCATCAAATGATCCGGGACGGAAGACAGTTCAGTTGCTAGCGGCAAAGCCGCTGCATGATAGTCCTCCCCCTTTCTTGCTCCCCTCTCCCCTTGTGGGAGAAGGGAGCAAGAAAGGGTTTGAAGAGAGAGTAGCTTTCGCGTCGGAAAGCAGAATTTTTTAGACCAACCGCATTTTGCAAAGGAGTTTGAATCATGAGTACAAGCAACAAAGCCGCCAAAAACGCCAAAACCGTCAGCAAGACCGCCAAAGTCGCCAAGGTCGAAAAGGACGGCAAGCCCGTCGTCAAGGTCAAGGCCGCTGCCGGACCCGCCATTGACATCGGCATTCGTGAGCAGGATCGGGCGAAAATCGCCGCCGGGCTTTCCAGTCTGTTGGCGGATACTTACACCCTGTATCTGAAAACCCACAACTTCCACTGGAACGTGGTCGGGCCGATGTTCAATACCCTGCATCTGATGTTCGAGACCCAGTACAACGAACTGGCGCTGGCGGTCGATCTGGTCGCCGAACGCATCCGCGCCCTCGGCTATCCCGCCCCCGGCACATTCAGCGAGTTTGCCAAACTGACCGCCATTCCTGAAACCAGAGGCGTACCCAAGGCGGAAGAAATGGTGGCGTTGCTGGTCGCCGGACATGAAACCGTCGCCCGCACCGCGCGCAAACTTTTCCCCACCGTGGACGCCGCCAACGACGAACCCACCGCCGACCTCCTCACCCAGCGAATGCAGGAACACGAAAAAACCGCCTGGATGCTGCGTAGCCTGCTGGCCTGACGCATCGTACGGGCGCGATTCTCGCGCCCGTTACCGACGCAAAGCCACCGCTGATCAACCCTCTCCCCCTTTTTCATACTCCCTCTCCCCTTGTGGGAAAGGGCAGGGGAGAGCAGCCGTCAAACGCTTCCATTATGACAATCACCAGCAACTCGAAAATCATTTGCTTGACTTCATTCAGGCATACAACTTCGCCCGGCGATTGAAAACTCTACAGGGCATGACGCCCTACGAA
>JAIRZG010000080.1 GCA_031267345.1 Zoogloeaceae bacterium | reverse complement strand
CACCTGAAGCGGTGGCGTGGGATTGCCACTCGCTATGCTAAAAACACCGCATCTTTCGTTGCTGCCGTTCAAATCCGCTGTATCGCACTATGGGCTAATATCTCGTGACGACACTATCTGCGTTGTCAAACAAATTTTCCGGATAACGATCCGACGATAAATCGGAATTCCAATTTTTAACAATAATTTTTGACTTTATACGAATAATTTACAACAATGACAGCTCGATGTGATATTGAAAAAGCCTGTCCGAAGACAGGCTTTTTTGGTTCGCGCAGGGCTGTGATTACAGCTTGCCGGTAAATTGAATGCCGATCCAACGTCCCAGGGCGGGGGTGTAGGAGGTGGCGGTTCTGGCGAGGGGTTCGTCGTCGTCGAACAGGTTTTTCACGACCAGGCTGATGTCGTAGGATTGGTTGCGCGCGCCCAAGCCGATGCCGAAGTCGGTGATGCTGCCCGCCTTGATGATGCTGTACTTGGACAGGGCGTTATCCGAGTAATACTTGGTGTGATACGCCGTGTTGAAGTCGATGTGGAATTCCTTGTCGCCCAATACCGGAATCCGGTAATCCACCCCGATATTGGCGGTGAATTTCGACGCGCCCGGCAGCACCTTGCCCGACAGGTCGCGGTAGGGTGCAGCGCCAGTATAGCCGTTTTCGGCGGGTTGGGCGGCGTTTTCAAATTTCTTGTAACGCGCATCGGTATACGCGCCCGCAAAACGTATCGTGGTATGGCGGAGGCCGGAGTAGACGCCGTCGATTTCAAGTCCTTTGGATTGCACCCTGGGTACGCTGCCTGTGGCGGAGGTGTAATACAACTGACTATTGTTGTTGAGTGCGGTGGTGTAGGCGTCGTAAGTCTGGACGGATTGCTGGAAGTCCTTGACGTTGGTGAGATACAGGTTCGCGTTCAGGATCAGGGTTTTGTTGAGCAGGGCGGACTTGAAGCCAATTTCGTAGGAAGTGGTTTTTTCCGCGTCAATCTTGTTGGAGACCCCGTTGGTGAATTGCGAAATCCCGGCTTTTTCACCGTACTGTACCGAAGCGTAGGTGGTCAGGTTTTCGTTGACTTTGTAGCTTGGACTGAGCACGAACGCTTTCTGGATGTCGTTGAACGACTGCGCCTTTGCCCTGTTGAAGACCACGCCGATGGCGGCGGCGCGGGTTGCCTTGGCATCGGCGACCTGTTGCATTTGAGTGGGGGTAAGGCTGGCGTAGCTGGCGGCTCCGAAATACTGTTGGGCAAGCGCGTCGGCAAGCGCGATCTGTGCTGTCGAATTGCTCCCCAATACGCCCGCGCCGTTGGAATCGAAGCCGCCCAGGTTCACGCCATTGACCGCGACCGGATTTAAGGCGCCGCCCCTGCCATTGTCACGAATGAAGGTGGACGCGGAATTGACGCGGCGCTCCCGCGTGAGACGGATACCGGTGGTCAGGGTCAGCGGTTCGGAAAGATGCCAGTTGGCCTGCCCGAACAGGGCAAGGCTCTTGTTGCGGATGCTTTGCAGGCCGGCAGGAGAGTTGTAGGACATGGAGAGGCCATCCAGCGAATCCGCCATCAACTGCCGACCCTCCGCGTTAACTGCCAGACGGTTGTAGCGGGCGGTGTTGGCGAACCATGCACCAGCGTCATGACCCCAGTCACGTTGGTAGTCGACGCTGTTCCTGACGTCGATGTAATACAGACCGGTCTGGTAATCGACGAAGCCGCCGGTATCCGAAGAGATACGGAATTCCTGGCTGCTCTGCTTGTAGTCATTCCAGAAGCCGCCCGAATTGCGGTAGATGTCGAAGGGCGTGCCTTCGTCATTGACGGCATTGAAATGGTAATCGCGGTAGGCGGTGATGGAGGTCAGGGTATGGCTGCCGACCTGCCAGTTCAGTTCGGCGGAAGCGCCGTGACCGCCAGTGACTAGTCCGCGCGCGCTATCCGCGTTGACATAGCCTTCACGATAGTAATCGTTGATGGAATAGTTTTTTACCCCCTGGAAGTAAGGTCGGTTGAGGGCGGCCTCGCCCGTCGTTGCGCGCCATGCCGTTCCATCGCTATAACGCAAACTCGTTGTGGGGGTATTGGTGGTTCTGCCGTTGGTGGTTTCCGCCGAACGCGGCGTGACTTCCAGGGACAGGCGGGCGTTGAAATCCGCGCTCGGCGTCAGCAGGAACTGCGCCCGCCCGGAGAAACGTTCGATGTTCTGGTAGCTCATATCCTTGTTGCTGCGGTTTTTGATGTCGCCGTTGCCTTTTTCGCCGACGGCAGAGATGCGATACGCCAGCAGACCGTCAACAATCGGGCCGCCGGCGGCGAATTTGCCGACCACACGGTCGCGCTCGCCAAAGAGCAGGGAGTAATCCGCGCTGGACGTGAATGAGGGTTTGCGCGTGACAAAATTGATGACGCCAAGACTGGTGTTTTTGCCCAGCAGCGTGCCTTGCGGACCGCGCGTGACTTCAACCGCTTCAATGTCATGGAAGTTGAAGCTTGACGCCAGGGCATTGTAGGCATAACTGACGCCATCGACGATGAGGCCGATTGAGGGGTCTTGCGCTTCCGTCTGCCCGGCTTTGCCCAAGCCGCGAATGGAAAGGCTGTAGGTGCGCTGGTTGCCGCGGTTCCAGGAGACGTTACCAACCCGCTGGACGATTTCGGAAATGTCGTTTGAGGCCAGGCGATCCAGTTCCCTGCCCGTCACCACAGAAACGGAGAGAGGTACATCCTGCAAGCGTTCGATGCGGTTGCGACTGCGCACGACCACTGCATCAAGGGCTTGCGGTTCTTCCGGCTGATATTGCTGCTGCGCGGCAACAGGCGTTGCGGCGGCGGCAGACTCATCCGTCGCGGGGGCAGCGGCTTCGCCGCGCTGCACAGCTAATTCCTGCCGCAGACGTTGGATTTCCGCTTTCAGGGCTTCGACTTCCGCATCGTCGGCAGCGTACAGCGGGCTGGCGCTCATCAGGGCAAAGCCGGTAATCATGGCGGCGACCAGTGGTTTGCGCCGAAAAGAAAAGCCTTTTCCTCGCCGGGGTAGCGAAGTAGGCGAAAGCGCCTGGATGGTGTTCATGTTTGAATCTCCTGTTGGGAAAAAACGTGTAAAAAATTTCGAGAAAACGTTATAGCAAATACTGCGCCCGCATTGGCAGGTTATGGATAAAGCGCATACAAAATGGAACGAATGTTTTTTAAATCCCGCACAATTCCTTGTGGTTAATAGAAACCCGCAATATTTATAATTTTTGCGAATTACCTTATTCAAAAACAGAGTATGCGTATGCCTATGCTTCGCGGTGTTGCGATGGAGTCACTTTCAACCGAATCTGTTGCTGTAGAACCAACAGCGCACAACCTGAACAGGGTTTCAGGCCGTGCTGCGCGCTGCGCTTTCGGGGTTGGTGAACCGGTGCATATGAAATTAAAATTTCTTTAAAAATCAAATTGTTATCATTGATTCTTAAAGTTTTTCATTCACTCCAGAACCCGGCGCTGAGCCGTGTCGCAAAAATGTGGCGCGATAGTTGCTGGCACACGTACCGTAGTGGATTGAAGCATCCGGTGTATTTTTTTCATCGGTGGCATTTTAACAATGACGGAGTAAACACATGGTTGCGAAAAAAATCATTTATTCATTGGCGGTTTTGTCCCTGTCCTGCTCTGCGGTTTCCATCGTCGCAGCGGCGGATGGAGACAACAAGGCGGGTATTGATGTAACCGCCGCCGCCAAAAAAGAGCTTGGCCCGACCTGGGCCTACCAACCGATTGCCAGACCGGAGATTCCGGCGGTCAAGCAAAAACAATGGGTGCGTACGCCCATCGACGCATTCATATTGGCAAAACAGGAAACCAGCGGCCTCAAGCCCTCAAAGGATGCCAACAAGGCGGTGTTCATCCGTCGCGCGACACTGGACGCCTGGGGTCTGCTGCCGACACCGGAAGAAGTTAGCGCCTTCGTGAATGACAAATCGCCGAACGCTTACGAAAAGCTGGTGGATCGTCTGCTGGCCTCGCCGCACTTCGGCGAACGTCAGGCCCGCCGCTGGCTGGATCTGGCGCGTTACGCGGACACCACCGGCTTCCAGAATGACAGCGTGCGCGCCAACAACTGGCGTTACCGCGATTACGTCATCCAGGCGTTCAACGACAACAAGCCCTACAACATCTTCGTGGAAGAGCAGATCGCGGGCGACGAACTGTGGCCGAACAAACAGGATGCGCGCATCGCCACGGGTTTTCTGGCGGGTTATCCCGACAACCACAATTCCCGCGACCTGATCCAGCGTAAATATGAAATCGAAGTGGATATGGCGAACACCGTGGGCGAGGCCTTTCTGGGCACCACGGTTGGTTGCGCCCAGTGCCACAACCACAAGTCGGACAAGATCAGCGCGCCGGAATACTTCCAGTTGCTTTCCTTCTTTGCCAACACTTCTTTCGACCCCAACATTCCGTTGGCAAAAGGCGCCGAGAGCAAGTGGGACATCGCGTTCAGGGAACAACGCGAGAAGTACAACAAGGCGACCGAAGAGGTTCGCGCCAAGCAAAAAGCGATTCTCGACGAGTTTCGTGAAGATGGCGTCAAGTATTACAAGGAACGCTACCTGACCGACAGCCGCGAATCTGTCTTCAAGCCGGAGTCCGAATGGAATGCGCTGGATCGCTGGGTCAATTTCCGCTACAAGACTTACGCCAGCAATGAAGGAAATACGGTCGTTTCCTACCTGCGCATGATTGCGGAGCAGGAAGACCATCCGCAGTACAACCCGAACAGCGTTGCCAAGTGGAAGGAATATCAGGATCTCGCGGTAGAACTGCGCAAGTTCAACAATTTGCAGCCCAATCGTGGCTCCGTGACCATCACCAGCGCGACCGAGTTGGGGCATCCCGACGCGCCGCCGACTTTCATCCGTTTTTCCGGCATCCATGAACGTCCGCTGGACGAAGTTCAGCCCGGTATTCCGGCGCTGTTGGGGGGCGACAAGCTGGAAGACATCAAGCCGAGCGCTGTTTCCTCCGGGCGTCGTACCGCGCTGGCGCACTGGATCGTTGGCCCCAACAATCCGCTGACGGCCCGCGTCTACGTCAATCGCGTCTGGGGACAGTATTTCGACAAGCCTTTCGTGGTGACGCCGGACAACTTCGGTCGTTCGGGCGGCAGACCCAGCCATCCTGAACTGCTGGATTATCTGGCCGCCGAGTTCAAGCAAGGTTGGGATGTGAAGTCGCTGCACCGTAAAATTCTGCTCTCCAGCGTCTATCGCCAGGCCTCCGACGAACGTCCCGACGTTGTCAAGGTTGACCCGGCCAACGAACTGCTGGCGGTGTATCCGAGAAAGCGTCTGGAAGCCGAACAAATCCGCGATTCCCTGCTCTATGCCTCCGGTCAGTTTGTCGATGAAGTGGGCGGCCCCGGCGTCTATCCGCCGCTGATCGAGTTTCTCGCCCGTGGTCGTGGCGGTAGCCAGGCGGATGTCGTCGCCCAAGTGACGGATAGACGCCGCGTCGATACCCGTTGGCCGGTCTCCAAAGACAAGGCGGACTGGAATCGTCGCAGCATCTACACCTTCGTGCGCCGCAGCCTGCCCTATCCGCTGGTGCAGAACTTCGACCCGAACAACCCGTCTCTGGCTTACCACAAGCGCGACGTGACCACGACGCCCTTGCAGGCACTGGCTCTGTTCAACAGCGATGTGGCGGTGGATTGGTCACAAGCGCTGGCCGGTCGCCTGATCAACGAAGCGGGCGTCAATCCGGATGCCGTGCTGAACCGTCTGTATCAGGTGCTGTTCTCCCGCAATCCGACCAAGGCGGAAGTGGCGACGCTGAAAGAGTTCCTCACGACGGAAGAAAAGTCCATCGCGCAACAGCTGAAGGAAAACAACCAGCTTGCCGTGGCGACGCCTGTCGGTCTGAAGGGTGCTGCCGCCAATCAAAGTCAGGCCAGTCTGGCCGCCTGGGTGGACCTGGTGCACACGGTGGCGAACTCCAACGAGTTTGTTTATCGGTTCTGATTTTCCAGAAAACGCAATGGTCATGCCCGCGCCGGAATACAAGAACGGCGCGGGCATACACAACCAAGATTAAGGAGCAATCAATGTCAAATGTATTTTCCCGCCGCGATTTCCTGAGAAAATCCGGTTATGGTCTGGGCGCTGCCGCCCTGGCCGGGTTTGTCCCTGGCTTAAGTTCCAGCCTGGGCGGCTTGTCGGCTGCCCGCGCTGCGGATATCGTCATCGACCCCGCCAATCCTCTGGCCCCGCGCGGAACGCATTTTCCTGGTAAGGTCAAATCCATCATCTGGCTGCACATGAATGGCGCGCCGAGTACGCTCGACCTGTTCGATTACAAGCCGGAACTCATTCGTCTGGCGGGTACCGGCGTGCCGGAATCCTTCACCAAAGGCATCAAGACCAGTACGCAAGGGGGGGTCAGCCAGTTGTTCGCCTCGAATACCCGCACCTGGAAACAGTACGGCGAAAGCGGCGCATGGTTTTCCGATCTGGTGCCCCATCTGGCGGAACACGCGGACAAGATCACTTTCATCAAATCCAGCGTCACCGTCGGCGCGACGCACGACATTTCCATCCTGAAACTGAACACTGGCGGCGTTACTCCGGGGCGTCCTTCGCTGGGCGCTTGGATTACCTATGCGCTGGGTTCCGCCAATCCCGACCTGCCCGCTTATGTGGTGCTGTACAACGGCGACCGCGAACCAAGCGGTGGTTCGGTGAACTGGAGTTCAGGTTTCCTGCCCGCCGTGTTCCAAGGTACGGCCTTCCTGCCCGGCGAATCCCCGATTCTCTTCCTGGATACGCCGCCGCAACGTAGCGCCCTCCAGCACCGCGCGTCTCTTGACCTGTTGAACAAGCTGAACACCTTCAATACCAAAAGCCGTCCTGCCGATACGGAATTGCTGGCGCGCCAGCAATCCTACGAATTGGCCTACCGTATGCAGTCGGCCGCGCCGGAAGCCGTAGATCTGAACAAGGAAACGGAAACGACCAAGAAGCTCTATGGTTTGGGTGACGACATTACCGACAGTTACGGCGCCACGCTGTTGCGCGCCCGTCGTCTGATCGAGCGGGGCGTACGCTTCGTGCAGATAGTTTCCGGTTTCCCGGAAAACGCCGGCGCTGAAGGCAACCGCCGGAGTTGGGATGCACACGAGGACATCGACGGTAACCATGGCCTGATGGCGAAAATGGTGGACAAGCCGATCGCTGGTTTGCTTGCCGACCTGAAATCCCGTGGTCTGCTGGACAGTACGCTAGTGGTGTGGACTTCGGAATTCGGACGCACCTCCTGGGGCGAAAGCGGCACCGGGCGCGACCATAATCCCTGGGGCTACACCCAGTGGGTAGCCGGAGCCGGTTTCAAACCCGGCTTCACCTACGGCCAAACCGACGACATCGGCCTACAAGTGGCGGACAAGGAAAAAGCGGTGGATACCTACGATCTGCACGCCACCATCCTTCAGGCGATAGGTCTTGACCACCTCAAAGTGACCTTCCTCAACAATGGTCGCTCGGAACGTCCCACTGTTGTTTACGGCAAGGTTATCCACGAATTACTGGCCTGATGACCTGCGTTTCACCCGCAGCAACGCAACAACGGGAGGGCTGCCTGACAACACAGGCAGCCTTCTTCATGCCTCTGGTTTTAATGACAACGAAATGATAATGCCACGCACAAATTACCTCATCCCGGCGCTGATTGTCCTGAGCGGTCTGCTTCCCCTCACCGCCAATTCCATCGGCAGTATCAGCACAATGGTCGAAGGCGAAATCGACATGGATTTCATGCAGGATGTCGAAGACGTCAGCATCAACCTGACAGACAACATCGCCCGCCATGACACGGACCCCATCCTGAGCGACGCAAAGGAACTGATCAACGCGTTTGCGCAAATCGAAGCGTTCTATATCGCCAAAGGCGATACGGAAGACGCCGTGCAGCTTTCTCGCAAGAGCAAGGAGCTTTCCCAGAAAATCATCCAGCAGATCGACAGCAAGGATTTCGACTCGGCGGCGGCATCGGCCACCGAACTGGCGCGCGCCTGCAAGTCCTGCCACAATTTTTACAGGAAGGACTGATTCCATGCGGTTTTTGCCTGTGGCGCTACTCGCCGCCAGCTTGTCAGTACTGTCATCGCTGGCCCATACCCAGGGCAATGCCCAGGCAGGCTTTATCAAATCCGATGACGAACGCTGCCATGAATGCCACGGCGCGGACGGTAATGGCGACATGGGCGATGGCGTGGGCAATATTGGCAAGTTCCCGAAACTGGCGGGTCAGAATATTGACTACCTCTTGAAGCAGTTGCGCGACTTTCGTTCCGGCGCGCGCGACAACGATACGATGTCGATCATGGCGAAAAGCGTCAACGAGCCGGATTTGATCGACATCACCGCCTATTATTCCAGTCTGCCCACCATGCAGGGCGATGGTGGTGGCGATAAAGCCAAACTTCAGAAAATCCGCACCCTCTACGTTCAGGGCGATCCTGCCCGTGGTCTGCTTCCCTGCCAGAGTTGTCACGGTGAGGCGGGCAAAGGCGGTGTCGACCCCGGCATACCCATCATCGGCGGACAGCATGTTCGTTACCTGCAAAAACAGTTGACGGAATGGCGGGCTGCGGAACGCAAAAACAGTCCCGGTGACATCATGCGCCAGGTCACGAATGCCTTGAGCGACGCAGAAATTGAAGCATTTTCGGATTACCTTTCCCGTCAGTAAGTCAGGAGATTCCCGTATGAAACGAAAACACGCTTTCACCGCCACAGCCTGTTGTTCGCCCTTTGTGGCATTTGCGCCCCGCGACTGGTCTCCGCCGCGTTGCCGGAAGGCCCCGTATAGCTCCACCCATCCCCCCCCCGAAATAGCAGGCAGGGCGGAGGTTGTTACTAACCTTCTCAAAAGTATAGTCATGTGATAAGCTATGCGTATGAAATGTAAACGAGAAACAGACGGTCGAGCTTTTGACCACACGACGCTCCAGCAGATGCGACAGCAAGCTG
>JAIRZG010000077.1 GCA_031267345.1 Zoogloeaceae bacterium | reverse complement strand
AATGCTTTTTTGCATCTGAAGCGACGGCGTGGAATTGCCACGCGCTACGCCAAAAATACGGCCTCTTTCGTTGCTGCCGTCCAAATTCGCTGTATCGCACTATGGGCTAATATCTCGTGACGACAATATCTAGACCGACAGGCCTGAAGGCCTGTCGCTAATTTCTTGCTGGCTTTGGCTCCTGACGTTAATGGGATTCAATCACTTCCCGTAGAATACCCTGTGCCCGGTATAAAGGCCAGCTACGGGATGGAATAGAATCGGACGGGATTGGAACAGGACAGCTAACCTTCTTGTCGCCGGATGAGCAAGGTGGCGCCGATTGGCAGGATTTTTCCGACCAGGTGGTTCCAGCGAATCAGATCTTCGAGGTTGACGCGGTAGCGTTTGGCGATGGAAAACAGGGTGTCGCCTTTTTGTACGGTATGACGCGCCACGCGGGCGGATTCCGACGCGAGGTTCTGTTTTGCTGGCGTTGGTGTGGCGTTGGCGTTGCCCGCAGCGAGCAGGTAGGCCGGTTTGCCGCTCTGGGCGGCGACCGGGTTGACCATCAGTCGCGCGCCCGCCCGGATGCGGCTGGTTCTGAGGTGGTTCAGACGTTGCAGGGCAGCAAGGGGCATTTTGTATCTGCGGGCAATGCCGGACAGGGTTTCGCCCGAACGCACGGTATGAAAACGGGCAAAAGCAAAGCGGGCGTCAGGACGCGCCGCCAGCGCCAGAAAACCGGCATGATCCAGCGCCGCCTCGCCCTGGGCGGGAACTAGCAGGTTTGCGCCCGCATCGACCGTGGTCTGAAAGGGGGAAATGCTGTTGATGAGCTTCAGGTTGGCGACCGACAGACCAAAACGCGGCGCGACCATTTCCAGCGTTTCTCCGGTTTTCAGGGTATAAGCCTGCCAGTTGACCAGCGGCGCGTCGTATTGGCGCAGGTTTTCCTGAAAACCATCCACGCGCTCGGCGGGAATGATGAGGGTGCTCTGCGCCGGAATGATGGGGCGGTTGTGCGCCGGATTCAGGGCGGTGAAGGCTTCCAGCGGCATTTCGGCAAAGCGGGCGGCGAGTTCGATGTCCATTGCCGCGTCTGTCACCAGAATATGAAAATAGGGTTGATTGGGCACTTCGGGAATGCTCAGTTCCGTGATCAGGTTCGGGTCGGAGAAAATGTTTTTCAAGGCCTGTAATTTGGGCACATACTGCCGGGTTTCGTTCGGCAGGGTGAGACTGGAAAGGTCGGTCGGCAAACCCTTGGCGGCATTTTTGCTTTTGGCGCGTCCGACCGCGCCTTCGCCCCAGTTGTAGGACGCCAGCGCCAGATGCCAGTCGCCGTGGAATTCGTACAGGTATTGCAGATAATCCAGTGCGGCGCTGGTGGAAGCCACGATGTCGCGGCGCTGATCCTGCCACCAGTTCTGTTCCAGATTGAAGATTTTTCCGGTGGAGGGAATGAACTGCCACAGGCCGGAGGCTTGCGCCGTGGAATAGGCGAGCGGGTTGTAGGCGCTTTCCACCATCGGCAGGAGCGCCAGTTCGGTGGGCATTCCACGCTGTTCCAGTTCGCCGACGATGTGATGCAGATACAGGCGGCTGCGCTCGACCATGCGTCGCAGATATTCGGGATTCGACTGGTAATACTGCTGCTGCCTGGATACCAGTCCATCTTCCAGGTCGGGCATGAGGAAGCCGTTACGCACCCGCCCCCACAAATCGGGCGTCGGCGCGGTGAGATCGATGGTTTGAGGAATATCCGGCAATAGCGGCACTTCCTCGGCGGTCATGGGCGGAGCCGCGTCAAAATCAGCGGTATCAACGGGATCGGCGGCGGAAAGCCCCGGAAAAACTGCGCAAGCGCCCAGCAGAAGCAAGGCGAAACGTCTGGCGGGACGCGAAACAGTCAGCGGGTGATTTTTCATCAGGCATTTCCTGAAAAGACTTTTCAGCGACGCGGCAAAGGCCGCGCCAGATCGGCGCATTATAACGGTCTGGCGCGGCATGTTCGACGGAATGTTGATCGCGCGGCGATTCCGGACGAACCGACCGATGCGGTTCCGACCGCTTTTTGCTCTATAGTTACGCCGTTGTGACGCTTTAACGGGAGCGGATGAAATGACTATGCATATGGCGTTGGAGGATTTGCATCTTCTGTTGGTGGAGGCATCGAACGCGCAGGCGCAACTGGTGCTGCGTATGCTGGCTGAACTGGGCGTAAACCGGGTGGAGCATTACACGCAGGCGGGCGAGGCGTTGGCGGCAATGCGTAAAGCCAGACCCGACGCGGTGATCAGCAGCCTGTATCTGCCGGACATGCAGGGCACGGATCTGGTCAGGGCGATGCGCGACGAGGAAGATCTGGAACGTCTGCCCTTTGTCCTGATTTCCAGCGAAACACGCCCGCAGGTGCTGGAACCGGTGCGTCAATCCGGCGCGTGTTGCATCGTGACCAAGCCTTTTACCCGCGATCAACTGGCGCGCGCGCTCCATGCCGTCATCGATCTGCTGACGCCGCCGGAGGCGTTGGAACTTGCCGAGATGGAGACATTGCGCGTTCTGCTGGTCGATGACAGCGCCCTTTCGCGTCGCCACATTCGTCACATGCTGGAAGAAATGGGCATCGAACATATCCTTGAAGCGGACAACGGCAAGGCGGCGCTGGCCCATCTGGCGGATACGATGGTCGATCTGGTGCTGACCGACTACAATATGCCGGAAATGGACGGGCGGACGCTGGTGGAATACATCCGTAACCAGAGTTGGCAAGCCTCGGCGCCGATATTGATGATCACCAGCGAACACGACGAAAACCGCCTCGCCGCCGTGGAAAAAGCCGGTGTCTCCGCCATTTGCGACAAATCCTTCGGCGTAGGCGACCTGCGTAAAATCATCGCGAACGCGCTGCGCTAAAAAACGCGGAACAAGCCAGAATCCATCATTCCCTTGTTAAACGGGAATCCAGTCTTTTCAAAGACTTATGGGATTCCCGCTTTCCTTTGTTTCCGCGATCTTGCGCCCCCTCTCCAAAAGGGAAGAAGGGAACATTCTTCATCCGTGGCGCTCATGCGTTGAGCGTGGCTTCTACGTAGCGGCCAATAGCGCCGTCGCTGCCGACTCGCTCAAAATCAGATCCAGCTTCATACTGGCTCTGGTCATGCCGCAGAAGAGGCGGTTTTTTATGGTGTCGCTCATCGCTGTGAAATCAATTTCAGCAAATACCACCGCAGGCGCGTGTCGGCCTTTGAAGCGGTAAACGGAGTCCACTAGCACGTCGCCTGTTTCCATCGCCTGCTGGCTTTTTTGTCATATTTGCCGGTAAACCGTTTCAGGGAAAAACCTGCCAGATTGCGCCATTGCAAAACCTGCGAATGCTTGAAACCGTGAAAACTGATCAAGGCCATCTGTTCAGGCGCGAAGCCGGAATTTTTCAAATCCAGCAGGCATTTTTCAGCCCGGGCTTCCAACTCTTTGTCATTTTTATGCGTGTGGATACTCACTTCAAGGCCGGGCATGGGATTGCTGGCCTTGATTTCCGATACCGGAATATTGAGGAGTGTGTGCAACGCCGCAACCACCTGCCGGGGATTCCTGAAATTCTGGTTGGCGTACAGCGTAACGCCATGTGGATGCCGGGTCACAAAATCAATACCGGATTTATCGTAGAGATTCTGGCGTGGGTCTTCCAACCAGAGCAGGCGGGCGGCGGGCAACAACAGGCGGTCGATCAGTTCCATCCAGCGCGGCGAAAAATCCTGTCCCTCATCCACAATCAACATTTTGAAATGGAAACGATAACTCGTCATATACTTCACGCACTAACTGGAGGATTGCCAAATGACTACCACGACCACCCAAGACCACCCCTTGCCGCGTAGCTACTTCCTTGAAAAAGACAAGCTAGGCATGACCCAAAAAGCTATCTATCTTTGCGAAGCCAGCGCAGCAAACTCCGCAGGAGATGAAGAAGCCTCATGGGCATGGTTGGCGCTAGTAAACCTGTCTGAACATGCAATGTCTATACTTAAAATAGTTTGTAATGATGAATTTTTGAAATCCAAGGGTTTCAGAATATGATACATAAATTACTGTTACTAACCTTCTCAAAAGTATAGTCATGTGATAAGCTATGCGTATGAAATGTAAACGAGAAACAGACGGTCGAGCTTTTGACCACACGACGCTCCAGCAGATGCGACAGCAAGCTG
>JAIRZG010000024.1 GCA_031267345.1 Zoogloeaceae bacterium | reverse complement strand
TCTTCTATTTTTGCGACGATCTTCATGTTCCACCCTCTTTGAATTCGCGTTCATGCTTGGGAGAACGCCGATTCTCCCGATGCCAAGCCGAAGCCCGGCGTTTGGCGCGTCGTTTTTATGGATAAGGCAAAGGGGGCCTCCTCCGGCCCCCATTCTCTTTCAGTCAGCGCCCCAATTCCTTATCTATCCTGGCCTTGAGTTCGGCGTAGCCGAGATCCTTGTAAACGTCCTTGCAAGCGTCGATGAAAGCTTGCTTGTCGATCTGGCTGATCGTGAGGCCCTTGGCGACGAGCTCTTTTTCGAATTCCTCAGCCTTGGCGATGTTCAGTTCCATGGTGTGTCTGGCGCCGTTATGAGCCTCTTCGTCGATGATTTTTTGGTAGTCGGTGGAAAGGCTGTCAAACCATTTCTGCGAAATGAGGAGTCCGGTCATTAGGAAGAAGTGGCCCGTTTTTTCGAGGTACTTCGTCACTTCGGGGATGCTTGCGCCCAGTGCCGCAGAATAATGCACCTCGACCGCGTCATAGACGTTGTTTTCCAGGCTCTGATACGCTTCCGCCCACGGGCTGGTGACGGGCTTTCCGCCGAGGCAGGTCATCGTCGCGTTAGCCACCGGGTTGCCCATGCTGCGGATACGCACGCCGGTGAGGTCGGCGGGCTTCGTTGCCGGAATCTTGGTGAACAGGTGCCGCTCGCCCTGGAACCAGTTGAAGGAAAGCAGGCGCAGGCCCTGCGGCTGCAGCTTCGCGGCCAGTTCCTTGTAGGTCGGCGTGTTGACCACTTTTTCGATCTCGTCCGTCGACCTGATGAAATAGGGGCCGGCGAAAATCCCGAAATCCTTGTTGTAGGCGCTCAGGCGCCCCGAGTCGGTGATGACGCCGACATTCGTGCCGAGACGCGCCTGTTCGATGACGTCCTCGTCGCTGCCCAACTGCGAGCTTGGGAAGATCTGGACCTCCACGTCGCCGTTCGTTCTCTTCTTCACGTTGTCGCGGAAGAGTTCCAGCCCCTTGTAGACAGGGTCGCTCTCGACGAGAACGGTGCTGACCTTCAACTGGACCGGCGCCGCGAACGCCATGCTCGCTACCGCCGTTAATGCACATGCCAAAGCAATCGTCTTTTTCATCATTGACTCCTCATCGTGGTTTTGGTTTTCGTCGGCAAATGACCAACGCTGCCATACTAACCAATGCGATATAGGACTGTCAACTGCCAACATCAAATTATCTTACCCGGAGCTTCGCGCAAGGCGAATCTTGCGATTTCTCATCGTGGTTTTGGTTTTCGCCGGCAAATGACCAACATGCTTCATCATCCGTGCGAGCCGACCACCACACAGACTTCAAATGAATCAACGGAACTCATGTTATCTATTTCAATCCATGCCCGTAAATGGGCGGCATGGCACGGAAGGGATGACCCCCTCCCGCGTGTAATCATTCCCCTGAAGGGAGAGGCTTTGATAAAAAATGCCAGTCTTGGTACGCCTAATGCTTTCCGCCATGCGCCAGATAATCGTCGTGATCGAGAATCGTCTTGTGGTTGGTGAAGTGCAGCGCCTCGTCGATGCCGCACTCGCCGCCCGACCACATGCGCTTGCTTGTCCAGTCCAGCGCCGGGCCGGACCAGAACTCATCCGAAGGCGACAGGCCCAGCGGCAGAAACACCGCACAGCAAAGGTAGAGGCTACCGGTCGAGATATAGACCTCGCCAACGCCGGGCTGCGCACCGCAGAAGCCGATCCTGAGCCAGCCGCGCGCGTCGAAGGTGCCCGGCGCCATCACGCGCCGGATCATCGCGGTCAGGGCGCTGCGCACCTGCGACGGCGGCAGGCCGTCGGGAAGCAGATGTTCGAGCGCCATTTGGGCAAGGTGCTGGAACGCGCCGAAACGGTAGGCCAGTGAACGCCCCACAGGCGGGAAGCTGCCGTCCGGGTTGATCAACCGCTCCTGGATCGCCGCGTAGCGCCGAGCACGCTTTTCGATGACCTCCGTATACTGGCCCCAATCCGGATCGATCGGGCCGAGCGTTCTGAGGATGTCGACGAGCATCGGCTGGATCACGTAGCTGTTGTAGTAGTTCCAGCAATACTCGACGCCATCGCTGTAGACGCCGTCCCCCTTGTACCACGTGTTCGAAAACGTGCGCACCGCGTAATCGACACGCATCGGATCCCACGGCCCGCCCAGCTCGTGGATCGCCGCCTCATTCATCGCGCCGAAGAGGATGAAATTGCTGTATGAAGGCTTGCGCGTGCGCTGCTCGATCAGGCGGTCGACGATGTTTTTTTTCACCCGCGCATCGAGCTTGCCCAAGAGTTCCTTTGGTGCGCGGAGGAGTCCGTGGGAGAAAAATGCCGCGTCGCAGATCGGCTGGATGCCTTCGTCGAAGGTCATGCAGTCAGGTGAGGCCGGATCGGTCGCCTGGTCGATGGCCTGCCGCACGAGATCGGCATAGCGCGCGCGCCTGCCCTCCTCTTCCGCGGAAAGCCCCGTCGCGTCGAGCCAGGGCGCGAAACCGCACAGCGTGCGCCCCAAGGCTTCCAGGTGCGTAAACTTCGCCCGCGTCTCCCGCTCCGCCTTGCACTCGATGGG
>JAIRZG010000022.1 GCA_031267345.1 Zoogloeaceae bacterium | reverse complement strand
ACGCCCCGGCGGCGCGCGTCCGCACCACAAGCCCTACGGCGGCGGCGAACGTTTCAACGCCCCGCGCAGCGACGATTTCCACGGCAACGCCAAACCCTGGCGCAGCGAACATCCCGGTGGACGCTTCAGTAGAAGCAGTAGTAAAAAGTAGAAAACCGGCGGCGCAAAACCCTTGCCGCCCTCACCCTTACCGTTGATAGCGGATACCCGTAATGCGGTCATATTGTCCCTGATCGTCCAAGGCGGTGATGTCGTAGCGACCGGGGTGTTCCAGACGGTAGGTGAAACTGGCGCGCGCCGGATGGCGTCCCATGTTTTTGCCATTGACCAGCCAGATGATTTCTCCGTCGGTCTTACCGCGTATTTCCAGACGCAACAGGGGGGCGACGCCCATGCTGGAACGGCGCAGTTCGGCGTGGTTGCTGACGCCGACGATTTTCAGTCCGGCTTCCGGCGCGGCGTATCCGGCGCAGGCGGCAAGCCACGGCGGCGGCAAGGCTTTACGGCGCGTATCCGGCGTAAGCCAAGGTTCCAGCACGGCAGGCCAGCGGGCGATTTCACGATTTTCCAGTTGCCCCCTGGAGCAGTCGGTAAGGGCGCGACGACCGCTTTTCCGGTCAATTTGCAAGTGATAGCGGGCTTCGCCGCCACGCAGCCGATCCGGGAAGGTGGGCGGCGCGGCGTCGTTCAGAGTCCAGGCCAGACGCGCCTGATGACAGTGTTCCGGCGCGGTGTTGGCCTGCCGCAATCCCAGCGGCCAGCAGATGCGCTCCTGCCGCGCTTCCGGCGGCGGCGGGCGTAAAACGGCGCGGGTATCGAGGGCGTCAAAAATATCCACCAGCAGGGGCGCGGCGACATTGGCGCCGAAGAAACCGGGGTTGGGCGTACCGTCCGGTCTTCCCACCCAGACGCCGACGGTATGACGGTCAGAAACGCCGACCGCCCAGGCGTCACGAAAGCCGAAGCTGGTTCCGGTTTTCCAGGCGATGCCGCGTTTTTGTCCCGCGCCGTGCTCCAGCGCCCGCCCTATGGGGCCGCCGGATTCGAGAATGTCGCGGATGATGAAGGCCGCGCCGGGAGAGAGCATTCGCTGTTCCAGAATCGGCGCGTCGGGCGTGAGGCGCGGCTTACCGGATAAACCCTGACGCGCCAGCGCGCTGTACGCGCCGACCAGTTGTTCCAGACTGACGCCCGCGCCACCCAGAATGACGGAAAGATTAGGTTCGCCGCCGCGCGGAAAATCCAGTTTCAGCCCGCCCCGACGCAGTAAGGCGACAAAACGGGTCGGCTCCAGACGTTCCAGCACTTCCACGGCGGGCACGTTCAGGGATTTGGCCAGAGCTTCGGAAACGCTCACCGGACCGTGAAAGGATTGCTGGAAATTGCCCGGCTGATAGCCGGAAAAAGATTGCGGCACGTCCGCCAGCAGCGATTCGGAGTGAATCAATCCGGCATCCAGCGCCAGCCCGTAAAGAAAGGGTTTGAGCGTCGAGCCGGGCGAGCGCGAAGCCTGCGCCATGTCCACATGTGCGAAACGCCGGTTGTCGCCGAAATCCGCCGAACCCGCGTAGGCGCGGACTTCCAGCATGGCGTTCTCCATCACCAGCACGGCGATGGAAACCCGTGGCGGCAAGGCGTTGGCACGGTCAGAGAGCAGGAATTCCACCGTCTGCTGGATCTGCGCGTCGATGGTCGAGTCAATGCGGATGCGTCCGGCGGCCTGTTTTTTCAGGCGCTCCGCCAGCAGGGGAGCGAGCAGCGGTTCTTTCAGGGTCTGGGCGTAAGGAGGTTCGGAAAAGGCGTCCGCCAGTTCTTCCGCCGTCCAGAGGCCGTTCATGCGCGCAATCACCTTGTCGCGCGCCTGCCGCGCCTGTTCCGGGTGGCGGTCGGGGCGATAGCGGGAAGGCGCTTGCGGCAGCGCCGCCAGCAGGGCCGCCTCGGCATGGCTCAGGCGGCGCGAAGGCTTGCCCAGATAGGCGCGACTGGCAGCTTCCACGCCTTCCAGCACACCGCCCATCGGCGCGTAATTGAGGTAGAGGGTGAGGATTTCCGCCTTGGAATAGCGCCATTCCAGTTGCAGGGCGCGCAGGATTTGCTTCACCTTGCCGCCGACGCTGCGCGGAATGGGTTCGAGAATGCGCGCCACCTGCATGGTCAGCGTCGAACCGCCGGAGATGATTTTTCCCTGCCGCGCCCATTGCCAGGCCGCGCGCATGAGCGATAATGGATTGACGCCCGGATGCCAGTAAAAGGCGCGGTCTTCGTAGCGCAGCAGTGCTTCCAGATAGCGGGGCGACACTTCATCAATGCGCACTTCGTGCCGCCAGATATGCGCCCGATCCGGAAACGCCCGCAAAGGCGTCCCGTCGCGCGCCACTACCAGCAACGCCTTGGGCGAATCCCGCCCCGGCACGGGCGGCGGAAACAGACGGTCCAGCGCGAACAGACCCGCGAGAAAAAGGAGCAAAGACAAGGCAAGCCCGCGCCAGAGGCGGGGAACGCGGAGCAGGAAATTCATGGCATGGTCGGTTCAGAGGACGGAAGACAGTTCAGTCGCCAGCGGCAAAACCATCATATGATAGCCCGAATAGCCCGAATAACCCGCTTTCGAGGCGTGTTTCAAACCCGCTGTCGCGCTGTAGGGGACGATTCACGAACCGCCCCCCCTGCCCTGCCGCCGGATACCCGACCCTTGATGCCCGAAACGCGGATTCAACCCGGAACGTGGATGTCGGATTTCTGGCTGCGGATGCGTCGCACCACCGTCACCAGCGCGTCCAGGTCGGCGTGGGTGTTGTAGAGCGCCAGCGACGGACGTACTGTGGCTTCCAGGCCGAAGCGACGCAGGATGGGTTGGGCGCAGTGGTGACCGGAACGCACGGCGATGCCTTCCTTGTTCAGGGCCGCGCCAACGTCTTCGGTGCTCACGCCTTCCAGCACGAAGGAGAGGACGCCCGCTTTTTCCGCCGCCTTGCCGATCAATTTCAGGCCGGGGATTTCTTCCAGCAGACGGGTTCCGTAGGTCAGCAGTTCGTGTTCATGCGCGGCGATGGCCTCCAGACCAATGCCTTCCACATATTCCAGCGCCGCGCCCAGACCTACGGCGTCAGCGATGTTGCCGGTTCCCGCTTCAAAACGCGCTGGGGCGTCCTGGTAAAGGGTGCGCTCGAAGGTGACATCCTGAATCATGTTGCCGCCGCCCTGCCAGGGGTCGGTGGCGTTCAGGAGCGCCTCCTTGCCGTAGACCACGCCAATGCCGGTCGGGCCAAAGACCTTGTGGCCGGAAAAAACGAACCAGTCGCAATCCAGCGCCTGCACATCGGCGCGCAGGTGCGAGACGGATTGCGCGCCATCGACCAGCACCTTCGCGCCCTGCGCGTGCGCCAGTTGCGTCATCAGGGCGGCGGGCGTAACCGTGCCCAGGGCGTTGGAGACCTGCGTGAAGGCAACCAGTCTGGTGCGCGGATTCAGCAGCTTTTCGTATTCTTCCAGCCGCACCTGCCCCAGATCGTCGACCGGCGCGACCTTCAGCGCCGCACCGGTCTGCGCCGCCAGTTGTTGCCAGGGAACGATGTTGGCGTGATGCTCCAGCCAGGTGATGAGGATTTCGTCTCCGGCTTTCAGGTGTTGCCGTCCCCAGCTTTGCGCGACGAGATTGATGCCTTCGGTCGTACCCCGCACGAACACCACTTCATTGACGGATCGGGCGTTGATGAAACGGCGCGCGGTTTCGCGGGCGGCTTCATAGGCATCGGTGGCGCGCGCCGCCAGTTCATGCGCGGCGCGGTGGATGTTGGAATTTTCGCGCGCGTAAAACGCCGCCAGCCGATCGATGACGGCCTGCGGCTTTTGCGTGGTGGCGGCGTTGTCCAGCCAGATGAGCGGACGACCATGGACCGTTTCGCGCAGAATCGGAAAATCCTGGCGGACGGCTTCGACATCCAGCCGCCCCGCGCCAAGGGCGGGGAGGGTCGGAATGCCCGCCAGTTCCCTGCCCGTGCCGGGAACGCTCAGGCCGGAAGGGAAAACGGCGTTATCGCTCAAAAAATAATAGGGGCGATGTTCGCCCGTTTGTCCGGTCGTTTTCGCCCTGACCGCTTCCTGTATGGCGGTATGTCCCAACGCGAGACTGCCCGGCAACGGGATATGCAGCGCGTCCGGAGCGATGTTGAGCAGGGCGGTCGCTTCGACGAGGTTGCCCGCGCTGTCGCCAAATCCGTATGGCGCGGCAGGCAGGGACGAAGCGGCGCTGGTTGGCGCAAAGTCCGCCAACGCCTTCTGCGCCAGATCCGCGTCCGGAATCTCCACGCCCAGCCGCGCCGCCGCTTTTTGCGCCAAATCCGGACAGGTCTTGCCCGGCTCCCAGGTATGCGGCAATTCGTTGAAAAGTTCCGTCGCCAGCCGCGTCAGTTCGGCTTCCGTAGGCAACCCCGCAGACAAGTCATCCGTCAGGCCGGACGCGCCTGCGTCACTGATGATGTTCGTCGCGCTCATGCCCCGCCCCTGTCAAAAAGATTTGCCATCCGCCGTACACTGTCGTCCGCAAGGACTCATTGATACTGGTGGGCGTATTCATGGTACTTGTCCACTTCCACGTCATTGAGCACGGCGAGCGCGTCGTCGGTCAATACGGCGAGCGAGCAGTAGAGCGAGATCAGGTAGGAGGCGATGGCCTTGTGGTTGATGCCCATGAAGCGCACGGAAAGTCCCAGGCTTTGTTCGCCGGGCAGATTGGGCTGATAGAGGCCGACCACGCCCTGACGACGTTCGCCGGTACGCAGGAGGAGAACGCTGGTCTTGCCGTCGGTGATTTTCAGCTTGTCGCTGGGCACGAGCGGCACACCGCGCCAGGTGATAAATTGCGAACCGAAAAGCGAAACGGTCGGTGGCGGTACGCCGCGCCGAGTGCATTCGCGCCCGAAAGCGGCGATGGCTTGCGGATGCGCGAGGAAGAAGGCCGGTTCTTTCCACACATGGGAAAGCAGTTCGTCGAGATCATCCGGCGTCGGCGCGCCGTTGCGCGTGGAGAGCCGCTGCTCTTGCGCGACGTTGTTTACAAGGCCGTATTCCTTGTTGTTGATGAGTTCGCTTTCCTGACGTTCCTTGATGATTTCGATGGTCAGACGCAACTGTTCCTGAATCTGGTTGTGCGGGCTGCTGTAGAGGTCGGAGACGCGGGTATGCACGTCGACCACCGCATTCACCGCGCTCAGCATGTATTCCCGACCCCATTCTTCGTAATCGACGAAAGTTTGCGGCAATTCCTTTTCATCGCGGTTGGAACAGTCCACGGTAATGCGCGAGCCATCCTTCACCTTGTTGACGCGGTAAATACCCGCCTCTACCGGAACCCAGTTCAAAAACCGCGGCAACCAGCGCGGCGTGATGCTGGCAAGCATCGGCACGGTTTTGGTGGCGTTCGCCAGGGTGCGCGCGGCGGTATCGCTTAGCGCGGTTTGCGCGTCATGAATATCTGTCGTCATGTCGTCTGTCTCCTTGTGACGTGAAGTGAGAATCAAAATTTGTTCCATCCGTGGCAAGCGATGTTACATACTCTTTTCGTATTTGTTTAGACGAATACTTTATATGCCGCCGCCCGCGTCGAATTCGTCGCTGCGAACCAGCGCCTGCGTGATGTTGCTGTGCTCCGGCACACTCTTGGTGAGCCAGACGCTGCCGCCGATGGAGGAACCGCGCCCGATGGTGATGCGACCGAGAATGGTCGCGCCAGCGTAAATCACCACGTCATCCTCGACGGTGGGATGCCGCGCGCCGCCTTTAATCAGGTTGCCGTGTTCATCGACCGGAAAACGCTTGGCGCCCAGGGTGACGGCCTGATAAATCCGCACCCGCTCGCCGATGATTGCCGTCTCGCCGATCACCACGCCGGTGCCATGATCGATGAAAAAACTGCCGCCGATGGAAGCGCCGGGGTGGATGTCGATGCCGGTATTGGAATGCGCGATTTCGGCAATGATGCGCGCCACGAGCGGCACATCAAGTTTGTAAAGCTCATGCGCCAGCCGATGATACGTAATGGCGTTGATGCCGGGGTAGCAGACCAGCACTTCATCGACGCTTCGGGCGGCCGGATCGCCCTGATAGGCGGCGGCGATGTCGGTATCCAGAAGGGCGCGCACACGCGGCAGGCTCGCGGCGAAGGCTTCGATGATTTCGGCGGCGCGGGCATTTTCCGCATGACTTTCCGGCGCGAGATTGGCGGCAAAGCGCAACTCGCGCCGCACCTCGTGGTAAAGCGCGCGCAAGTGCAAATCCAGCGTATGCCCGACGTAATAATCCAGACCCTCGTCCGTCAATTCCGGCGCGCCCAGACGATTGGGAAACAGCGCCGCCGCAAGCCCCTCCAACACATTCTCCAGCGCCTTGCGCGACGGCAATTTGGGCGGTCGACCGATGCGCTGCCGCGTTTGCAGCGAACGCACCCGCAACTCGCGCAACTGTCCGACGATACCGCGTATGTCCAGATGGCGCTGACGCGCGGCGAGTTCTTCTTCCTCCGCCGGATCAGCGGATACGGCGGGCAAGCGGTTGAACGTATGCGTCATCAGGACAACTCCAGAAAATTTACGGGACCAAATCCGATAATCCGTTTTTTACGCAGGGGCGACCTGTGGTCGCCCCTGCGTGACAACGCCTACAGCGCCACGCCGGAGGCGTCAAACACGCCTTCAAACAACACCGAAGACAAATAGCGTTCGCCGGAATCCGGCAACACCACCACGATGGTCTTGCCCGCGTACTTCGGCTGTTTCGCCAGACGCACCGCCGCCGCCGCCGCCGCGCCGGAAGAAATGCCGGCAAGGATGCCTTCTTCACGGATCAGACGCCGCGCGTATTCTACGGCTTCCTCGTTCGTCACCTGCTCGATTTCATCGACCAGCGACAAATCCAGCGTATCCGGCACGAAACCCGCGCCGATGCCCTGAATCTTGTGCGGGCCGGGCTGTACCGGCTGACCGGCGCGCGTCTGCGTCAATACCGGACTGGAAGCCGGTTCCACCGCCACGGAAACAATCGCCTTGCCCCTGGTCTTTTTGATATAGCGGGAAACGCCGGTAATCGTACCGCCCGTGCCGACGCCGGAGACAAACACATCCACCGCGCCCTTGCTGTCCTCCCAGACTTCCGGCCCGGTCGTCGTCTCATGAATCGCCGGATTGGCGGGATTTTTGAATTGCTGCAACAGCACATACTTGGGATCGGAGGCGGCGATTTCCGTCGCCCTGGCAATCGCCCCCGGCATTCCCTTCGCGCCTTCGGTCAACACCAGCTTCGCGCCAAAGGCCGCCTGCAATTTGCGGCGCTCAATGCTCATGGTCTCCGGCATGGTCAGCGTCAGCTTGATGCCCTTGGCTGCCGCGACATAGGCCAGCGCGATGCCGGTATTGCCGGAAGTCGGCTCCACCAGGTCCTTGCCCGGCCCCAGAATGCCGCGCTTTTCCGCATCCTCGATCAAGGCCACGCCAATACGGTCTTTCACCGAATAGGCCGGATTCTGTCCTTCAATCTTCGCCAGCACCGTCGCTCCCGCGCCATCGGTAATGCGATTCAGCCGCACCAGCGGTGTGCGCCCGACGGACTGGATATTGTCGTTAAATACACTCATGTCACCCTCCAGAAAAAACGCCGGAACCCGGCAATGCTTATTACCGTATCAGGCAAATAAGCAAGAACAAAGACAAGATTGTTATAAGCTAATCAAGGGACAAATGACCGGGATCGGGCATCAGGAATCAGTTAAAATCCACGTCATGGAACCCTTGAACCTTACCCATCATTTTTTGATCGCCATGCCCGCAATGGTTGATCCCTATTTCAATCGCGCCATGATTTATGTGTGCGAGCACAATCCGCAGGGCGCGCTGGGCGTGATTGTCAATCGCCCGCTTGATCTGACGCTGGCGAAACTCTTTGAGAAGGTCGAACTGAAACTGCACACGCAGGAAATCGGCGCGGCGCCAGTGCATTTTGGCGGGCCGGTGCAGATGGATCGCGGCTTTGTGCTGCATCGTCCGCGCGGCGAATGGCAATCCAGTATGCGCATCACCGACGAGGTGGGGCTGACCAGTTCCAAGGATATTCTCGTCTCCATCAGCGCCAGCGGCGAACCCAAAGACATCATCATGATGCTGGGCTATGCGGGCTGGGGCGCGGGGCAACTGGAAGCCGAAGTGGGACAAAACGCCTGGCTTACCGTTCCGGCGAGCGCGGAGGTGCTTTTCGGACAACCGCCGGAGAGCCGTCTGCCGACCGCCATGCAGATGTTGGGCGTGAGCTTTGCCCAGCTTTCCGACGTGGCCGGACACGCCTGATTTCATGGGCGCCGTGCTTGCCTTCGACTTTGGCGAAAAACGCACCGGCGTCGCCGTAGGAGAAACCGCCCTGCTGCAGGCGCATCCGCTGACCGTGATTCAGACCAGCAATGATGACGCACGCCTGACCGCCATCGCCCGTCTGATTGACGAATGGCAGCCGGAACTTTTGCTGGTCGGTCACCCTGTCCATATTGATAGCGCGGCGCACGTCATGACAGCGCGCGCGCGCAGCTTCTCCCAAAGCCTCGCCGCGCGGTTCAAGCTGCCGGTGCAGGAAGCCGACGAGCGCCTGACTTCCCGCGAGGCCGAAACCCGCTTGCGGGAAACGGGAAAGAGCGCCAAAAGCATGAAGCCGATGCTGGACGCGGTGGCGGCGCAACTGATTTTACAAACCTGGTTTGACCATCCTCATGACCTCTCCCATGAATGCCTCCCCGCTCTCTCCCCTGCCTGACGCCGAAGCCCAATGCCGGGCGCTTGCCGATCTGATTCGTCCCGGCCTCACGCCTGACGCGGCGCTGGTCGGTATTTTCAGCGGCGGCGCGTGGATTGCCGAACGTCTGGCGGAATTGCTCGGACTCGCCGACGCCGCCGGATTGATCGACATCTCCTTTTACCGCGACGATTTCGCGGAAAAAGGCTTGCACCCGCAGGTGCGCCCGACACAGATTCCGTTTGACGTGAACGACCGCCGCCTGATTCTGGTCGATGACGTGCTCTACACCGGACGCACTACCCGCGCCGCCCTGAACGAGCTGTTTGATTACGGGCGTCCCGCCGCCATCGAACTCGCCGTGCTCGCCGACCGGGGTTGCCGCGAATTGCCGGTCGCGCCCAATTACTGCGTCTGGAATCTGCAACTGCCGCGCAGCACCGGGCTTACCTTGAGCCGCAATGAGGCCGGACTGCTTTTCTGGGAGGTGGAACAACATGCCTAACCCGCAACTGAACGCCAGAGGCGAACTCACCCACCTGCTTTCCATCGACGGTCTGCCGCGCGAGGCGCTGACGCACATTCTCGACACCGCCGCCTCCTTTCTGGGACTGGCGGATCGGGAAGTGAAAAAAGTGCCGCTCCTGCGCGGCAAGAGCGTGTTCAACCTGTTTTTTGAAAACTCCACCCGCACCCGCACCACCTTTGAAATCGCCGCCAAACGCCTTTCCGCCGACGTCATCAATCTCGACATCAATCGTTCTTCCACCGCCAAGGGCGAGACCCTGCTCGACACCATCGACAATCTCTGCGCCATGCATGCCGACATGTTCGTGGTGCGCCACGCCGCCTCCGGCGCGCCCTACCTGATCGCCGAACATCTGCGCCGCATGGGGCACGACGACATCCACGTGGTCAACGCGGGCGACGGTCGCCACGCCCATCCCACCCAGGGCTTGCTCGACATGTACACCATCCGGCATTTCAAGCAAAATTTCGAGACGCTGACCGTCGCCATCGTCGGCGACATCCTGCATTCCAGGGTCGCCCGCTCCGACATCTGCGCGCTGACCACGCTGGGCGCGAAAGAAGTGCGCGCTATCGGCCCCCAAACCCTGTTGCCCGCCGACCTCGCCAACATGGGCGTCAAGGTGTATCACGACATGGAAAAGGGCTTGCGCGATTGCGATGTCGTCATCATGCTGCGTCTGCAAAACGAACGCATGAACGGCGCGTTGTTGCCATCGGCTGGCGAATATTTCCGGCATTACGGCCTGACGCCCGAAAAGCTCGCGCTGGCGAAACCTGACGCCATCGTCATGCACCCCGGCCCGATGAACCGGGGCGTGGAAATTGATTCCACTGTCGCCGATGGCGCGCAGGCGGTCATTCTCGATCAAGTCACCTTCGGCATTGCGGTGCGCATGGCGGTCATGGGGATATTGAATGGCAAAAAGTAAAAATCTACTTTTTGCCAGCCCAGTATGAGGATGTAATTCAGGCGAAACCTGAATTACATCCGGTAAGAACAAGGTAAAACCATCCGTACAGGAAGGGTTTTTCCCGCTTTTACCCCCAAAAACGCGCGGCCTGGCCGCGTGTTTTTGGCAAATCGAACCATCGCAAAGCATTACTTTGCGATGATTAAATATATGGGAGCTTGCGTTACGATGAAAATCACCATCCAGAATGGGCGCGTGGTCGACCCGAAAAACCGGATTGACCAGACCGCCGATGTGTTTATCGCCGCCGGGAAAATCGTCCACGTCGGCGCGCGACCTGCGGATTTTCAGGCGGAGCGGGAAATTGACGCGACAGGGCTGGTCGTCGCCCCCGGCCTCATCGACCTTTGCGCCCGCCCCGCTCCTCTCAAAACCGAACTCAAGGCCGCCATCGCGGGGGGCATCACCACCCTGATCTGTCCGCCCGACCTGAATCCGCCGCTCGATGAACCAGAACTGGTTGAACGCCTGGCGCAGGAAGCCGCCGACCTGGGTCTGGCGCGTCTGCTGCCGCTGGGCGCGCTCACCCGCAATCTGGATGGCGAGCGGCTGGCGGAAATGGCGGGACTTGCCGCCGCCGGATGCGTCGCCTTTTCGCAGGGCAGGCGTCCGGTGCTCGATACCCAGGCGTTGCTGCGCGCCTTTGAATACGCCGCCACTTTCGGCTTTGCCATCTGGATGCAGCCGCAGGACTTTTATCTTTCCAGAAACGGCTTCGCGCACGATGGCGAAATCGCCAGTCGTCTGGGCTTGACCGGCATTCCCGTCAGCGCCGAAACCGTCGCCATCGCCACTTTTCTCACCCTCGCCGCCGATACCGGCGTGCGCCTGCACCTGCGCCGCATTTCTTCCGCCATCGGCATGAACATGGTCGCCAAAGCGCAGGCCGAAGGCGTCGCCGTCACCTGCGATGTCGGCATTCACCACCTGCACCTTTCCGAACAGGACATCGGCTTTTTCGACACCCTCGCCCGCTTTGATCCGCCGCTCCGCAGCAGGAAGGATCGCGACGGTCTGCGACAAGGCGTCGCCCAGGGCGTGACCGCGCTCTGCTCGGATCACACGCCGCTCACCCACGACGACAAACTGCTCCCCTTCGGCGAAGCCAAGCCCGGCGCGACCGGACTGGAATTGCTGCTGCCGCTCGCCCTGCAATGGGGACGCGAAGCGCAATTGCCGCTGATGAACACGCTCGCCCCCCTCACCGCCGCCCCCGCCGCCATTCTGGGACGCAACGATCTGGGTTGTCTCTCGGTCGGCGCAAATGCCGACCTCTGCCTGTTCGCCCCCGACGAAGCCTGGCAAGTCACCCCCAAAACCCTGCAAAGCGCCAGCAAACACACGCCCTTTTCAGGACGCGAACTCACCGGAAAAGCAAAAATCACGCTGATCGGAGGTCAGTGGCCGGAGATCAGGAATCCGGCATTCGTAGAGGCGCGGTAAATCGCGCTGCTGCGCGACTCAACCCCATCCCCAGCCCTTCCCCTTGAAGGGGAAGGGGGCGCGACGCTCCGGCGTTTCCGTTTGCCATGAGCATGACGGGGTTTAACCCGTCCAGGCTTCCCAACGCAGTTACATATTTTTTTGTAATTTCCCCAACATCTCGTCATGAAGCGGAGTAGAATCGCG
>JAIRZG010000219.1 GCA_031267345.1 Zoogloeaceae bacterium | reverse complement strand
GACGCTTGCCTTCCCCTCTCCCCTTGCGGGAGAGGGTGCCCCGGCAGGGGCGGGTGAGGGGTAGCCTGGATCAGACTCAAAGAGCGCTGCTTGTCGAAAGATCACAAACAGGTTCTCATCGGGTTTTTCCTCCTCTCTGGCGCAAAGCGCCACAAAAACTTCCGATCCCTGATCCCTGGCCTCTGATCCCTGAATCGTAGGTTGGGTAAGCGAAGCGCAACCCGACATTCGTTCATCAATTTGCGGCGCTGTACGCCGGAGCGGGCGCTTGTCGGGTTTCGCTTCGCTTACCCAACCTACGCGCGGCACAGTCCGCTATGTCGCAACTTATCGCGCGGCGCGGACGGCGAACATCGAACCGGCCAGGACGATGAATGCGCCGACGATGACTTTCTGCCAAGTGCTCGGCACCCCCGCGAGAATCAACACGTTGTTGACCAGCGTCACCAGCACGACGCCCAGCAGCGTGCCGAGCACCGTCCCCGATCCGCCAGTGATACGCGCCCCGCCGAGAATCACGGCGGCGATCACGTCGAGTTCGGTTCCGGTCAGATCGAACGGATTGGCCAGACGGTTGCTCGACACGTGCATGATTCCGCCGATGCCCGCCAACAGGCCAGCGTAGGCGAAGACAAAGACGTGTACCACGCGCGGGTGGTATCCGAGGCGCTCGGCCACGGCGAGATTGCCGCCGATGGCAAACACGGCCCGGCCCATCAGCGTTCGGTTGAGCAGCCACCAAGTCATGCCGGCGACGACGGCCAGAACCAGCACGAAAGCGGGCAACACGGCCCGCCCGCCCGACGGCGACTGGTAGCTCCACAACGCCAGCGTGCCGAACGATTCCATGGCCGCAGGCACGTTGATGATCAGCGCCGTGCCGACGAAGGTGAGCAAAAGACTGCGCAACACATACTGCGTCCCGATCGTGACGATCAGCGATGGCGCACGCAAGCCATGCACGAGCAGCCCGTTTACCGCGCCGAACAGCGCTCCACCAACGGCCCCGCACAACATGATCACACCGATGGACAGGGTGGGCGCGTAATTGAGCACGGCGACCGTGATCGCGTACATCGTGAAGGCGGCGATCGCCGTGAAGGAGACATCCAGCCCGCCCGCCGCCAGGACGATCAGCACCCCCAACGCGAAAAGCCCGAGGACGACCGACGAGCGCAGCATGTCGAAGAGCGTGGACAACTGCCAGAAATTGGGGTTGATCGCGCCGACGACGACACTGACCAGAATGATCAGCAGCAGCGTGAATACCCACGGGTAATGTTGCAGGAATTCGCGGATCGCCGGGAAACTGCGGCTTTCAGCGTGGACTGCCGCTTGTGATTCAGTCATCATGCCGCCTCCGTTTCGGCCTCGGCGGCCAGAGCTTCATACAGAACGCTTTCGTCGAGGTCGTCCGCGGCGAAATCGTCAGTCAACCGGCCCTTGTGCATGACCAGGATGCGGTCGCAGTTTTGCAGAAGCTCGGGCAAGTCGTCGCTGATGATGATCACGCCGATCCCCTGCACCGTCAGCCGCTGGATGATCCGATAAATGGTGTCTTTCGACCCGACGTCGACGCCGACCGTCGGGCCGTGCAGAATCAGGAGTTGCGGATCGATCGCCAGCCAGCGCCCAAGCAGCACGCGCTGCTGGTTGCCGCCCGACAGCGATTGCACCGACAGCGCAGTATTGGGGGTGGCAATCTGCAAGTCGGCGACGAATCGATCCGCCAGCACTCCAGCGCGATCGGTGTCGATCGTCCCGAAACTTCCGAGCAGCCGGTTCAGCACTGCCACGGTGATGTTCTCCCGGATCGATTTTTCGAGGAACAACCCTTCCGACAGGCGATCCTCGGGCAGATAGCCGATCCCCGCGGCGATCGCATCGGCGGGGCACGACAAGCTCACTGGCCGGCCTGCCAGATCGACCGTCCCGGAATCGGCGGGCGCGACGCCAGCCAGCGCCTGAGCCAGTTCGTTGCGTCCCGAATCGAGCAGACCGGTGATTCCGACGATCTCGCCCCGGCGCAGCGAAAACGAAACCTCCGCGAAAGCGCCGGCGCGGAAAAAATTGCGCACGACCAGCAAGTCGGCCCCCTGCGGCTGCTCACTGCGATAGCGCGTTTCGTCGAGGCGCCGGCCGGTCATCCAATAACTCAGTTCCGCTTTGGAGTAATCCCGTGTATCGCCTTCGAGCACCTTCTGGCCGTCGCGGAAAATGACCACGCGCCCGCCGATGGCCTTGCATTCGTCGAGCTTGTGCGTCACGAACAGCACCGCCACGTCCTGGGCGCGCAGCTTGTCCACCACGCCGATGAGGTTGGCGACTTCGCGCTTGGTCAACGAGGTGGTCGGCTCGTCCATGATCACCAGCTTGGCCTCGGTGGCAATGGAACGGGCGATGGAAACCAGTTGGCGCATGGCGATGGGCAGTTCGTCGACACGCTGGCGCATGAACCGCGCCTCGGTCGGCAGGCCGATCGTCGCCAGAGCGCGCGCGGCGGTCGCCGCCAGCCTGCGCAGATCGAGGCGTCGGGCCAAGTGTCCACCGCCTTCGACCAGTTGCTGGGTCAGAGCAATGTTTTCGGCGACGCAGAGGTTCGGGAGCAGCGACAAATCCTGATAAACCGTTTCGATACCCGCCTTGAGCGCCTGGATCGGCGACAGGGCCGCATACTCCCGGTCTTCGACGAGCAACATCCCGGAATCTGGAGGCTGCGCCCCGGAAATGATCTTGATGAGCGTACTCTTGCCGCAGCCGTTCTCGCCGATCAGGTGGTAAATCTGTCCGCGTTCGATCGACAGGCTGACGCCGCGCAGCGCATGGACGCCGGCAAAACGCTTGTGAATGTCGCGGACTTCCAGAAACCGTCTTCCCCGGCACGCATCGGCATCCTGCGGTGCGGCGGGCGGCAGCGTATCAACTGTACTCATGGATTGGCATCGGTTCGGAAAAGCAGTCACCCACGGAGGACACCAGAGAATCGGCGACTCATCCCCAGCGTTGCGCCGTGGGCAAACCGCAGCTTTTGGATCAATCGGCGAAGCGCCGCGACTTCATCTGCGGCGCCTCACCTCCTGCGCATCGCTCAGAACGGATAGTCCTTGTAGTTGTTCTTGTCGACGTCGATCCACGCCTGACCCACCACGATGATGCCCTGGCCCGGCCCCTTCTTCACGCTGACCTTGTTGTAACCCGGAACCCCCAAGTCCATGCCATCGGTGATCTCTTTGCCTTCGAGCAGCAACTGGGCAATCTTGTTCATCACCAAGCCGGCATCCTTCGGATCCCAGAAGCCAATCCCCTGGATGGCTCCCGATTCGAGATACTTGCCCGAATCATTCGGCAACCCCAGGCCGATCACGCAAATTTTGCCTTCCAGACCCGCTTCTTCGATCGCGCGCCCGATACCCAGCACGTCGATCGCCGAACCGCCCTGGAAGCCCTTGATGTCGGGATGTTTGCGCAGGATTTCCTTGGCCTTTTCGTAAGCCTTGTTGGCATCGTTGAACGATTCGTTCTTGGCATCGACCAAGGTCATCCCCGGATACTTCCTGGCGTTTTCCGCGCCGCCGTCGGCCCACTGCACGTGCGTCAGGCTGCCCAGCGACCCGACGAACGAGGTCCACTTGCCAGCCTTGCCCATGCAGTTCGCCAGGCGCTCGTTGAAACGCGCACCGAATTCCTTGTTGTCGAAGGCTTCGATATCGACGTGCGTGTTCTTCGCATTGTCGGCTTCGTGCGTCACCACCTTGATACCGCGATCCATGGCGCGCTTGAGCACGCCTTCGAGAGCGGACGGGTCCATCGGCACGACGGTGATGGCATCGACCTTTCTGGCGATCAGGTCTTCGATGATCCTGCCTTGCAGCGCCGCGTCGGCCTTGGGCGGACCGAACTGACTGGTGGCGACGCTGGGGTTCTCGACGCCGAAAGCCTTGACACCTTCTTCCATGCGATTGAACCACGTCTCTCCGGTGATCTTCACGACGGTAGTGATCGTCTTGTTCGCCCCCTGCGCAACCGCGATGCCAGCTCCGGCAACAAAACCCAGCGACACGGCGCAAGCGATGACTTTTCGTGTAAAAGACATTTTTCCACTCCTGACTATTGCCCTCGACATTTATTACCACCGGCACACGAGGGGATTGCGCCGACTTCGATCATCTCGCGGCGAATTGCGTCTGCCACCAAGCCTTCACATCGAAACGCGACACGGCAAGGAAAAGCAGCAGCATCAGGCCCCAAGCGCAATCACGGAAAAAGTTCGAGAGGTTTAGGAAATTGAACATGCTGGACAGCAACTGCAGCGCGGTCGCCGAAAGCACGACGCAGATCAGGCGACCGTATCCGCCCGCCGGCCTGACTCCCGCCGCCACCACGATCAGGATGGCGATCATCACATAGGAACTGCCGTAATCCCATTTCACGCTCGACGTTCTCGCGGCGATGATGGCCCCCGCCACCGAAGCCAGGACGCCGCATACCGTGTAGGTCAGGAAGATCACGCGCCGGCAGGCGATCCCGGCGTAACGCGCCGCCTTGGCGTTGGTGCCCAGCAGGTAGAGATGCACACCGAACGGGGTGTAGCGCAGAACGAAGGTGATCAGTCCGGCAATGGCGATGAACAGGGCGAAACACAATGGAATGCCGAAGATCGTCGCGTTACCAAAGTCGTCGAGCGGCTCGACATAGCCGAGACGGAGCGCGGAACCATTGGTAAGTACGACCGCCGCGCCGGTAAACAGAAGTTGTGTGCCCAGCGTGGCCAGGATCGGCGTCAGACCCGCCCAGGCGATGAGTACGCCGTTGAGCATACCGCCCAGCAGTCCGACCGCGACCGCGATTCCCAGGAACAGCAGCGTATACGCCAGCGGCGCTTCGTCGGGAGAGAGCATCCATCCTGCCAGCAGGCCGGCGATCATCCCGGACAGGTTCGCCAGCGCGATGCCCGACAGATCAATCCCGCCGTTTCCTGAAATCATGGCCAGCATCACGCCCAGCGCCAGCAGGCCGAGTTCAGGAACCTGCGCGGCCATCGACTGCAAATTGTAAAGACCGATGAAATCGGTTCCCGCCAGCAGTGTCGCAACCGCCAGCACGGCGACATTGGTCACGAGCAGGAAATTCAGTTGCCGATCGGCGAACAGCCAAGCCCCAACTCCGTTCACAAACCCTCTCTGCCGATTCTGTTTGATCATCGCTTGTCACCAATAGCGGGTAAATTGGCAAGTTACTTTTGTCTCTATCAAAACACAAATATCGCGCACATGCAAGTAGTGCCCCCTGAATCCGTTGTTCCACGGCCTCGGGCCACTCATTTGAGACCTAAACTTGTGTCTCCAATTGCGCAGAATTTGATGCTCTGGCCTGGATGTTGTTTCGTGTCGATCGCAAGCCATGAAGGTTGA
>JAIRZG010000207.1 GCA_031267345.1 Zoogloeaceae bacterium | reverse complement strand
AAGCTGACGTTGCCGCGTTGGCGCGGCAGGCAGTCTTCTATCAGGCGGTATTGTGCTTCGGTAAGTTCCATACCTCAAGCATACCATACTTCGGCGGTAGTGTGAACACGACCTAGATGAAACAGACAGGCATGGCTTGCTAACAGTAGCGCGCCATAGCCATATTTGCGCGCTAATCGGGCAATGCCGGCAAACGGCGCGAGGGCATGTGAATCGCCAATTACTGCGACAAGAGAAGCGCCAGTGTCTTCCAGGCGACAATATTGCAACGTTTGGGCAAGTGGAAACTTTTCCAGACATGACGCATCCCGAATGGGAAAATCCCGGGTTTCGTCCAGCGCGGACTGTACGGGTTGAACCGGCAAAAATGTGAGGCGCTTTTCAAGGACAAACATGCCATATGCGATAATGAACAGGCAAACCATTGAACCGCATAATCCGGGTACTCTGGATTTTATTTTGTATTGACCTGTAGAAAGACCGCGTATCGGCAATTCAATAAAACGCCAGGTGAGCGCCGCCAATCCGATTGAAAATAGCGCGCCTGCCCACAATATCGTCGAGGAAGGCGAACTGGATTCCATGATGCGAAGGAATGACAATATCGGCCAATGCCACAGGTAGAGCGGGTAGCTGATAAGGCCAATCCATACCGGCGTTTTCAGGGCCAGCAAACGGTTTCCCGGCGCAGACGCAGGGCTGGCCAGCAGCGCGACTGCGCCAAGAACGGGAATGGGCGTAATCCAGCCGGGATGGACAAGGTCGGTACGCCACAGGCCGAAACAGGCCAGCATCGCACCCAGTCCGGTAAGCGACAGGAGCGACCATAATCGCGCGGGTAAATGTCTTCCGTGTATGCCGGAGGAGGACAAGGCATGGCCTCGTTTGCCATGCCAACAGGCCAGACCCACGCCCGCCAGCAATTCCCAGATACGGGCAAGAGGATGAAAAAACAGATTCGTTTCGTCCAATCCTGAATCAAGCGTGAACAGGAAAGAAGCAATCAGCAAACAAAGCAACAAGACGACAACAAGGTTTATGGAAAGGCGTTTCCCCCATTTCCACGCCAACAACAGGAGCAGGGGGCAAACGAGATAAAACTGTTCTTCGATAGACAGCGACCACAAGTGCATCAGGGGTTTGGTATAGGATGCCGCGTCAAAATATCCGGCCTCGTCCATCAGTCGGAAATTTTCCAGAAAAGCGATCGATGCGTAAGCATGACGGGCAAGCTGACGGTATTCGTCGGCATACAAGGCAAAAACACCAAATATCAACACAGCCAGCAAAACCGTAATCAACGCCGGAAACAGGCGACGAATACGGCGGGCATAGAAATGGGTGAAACTGAAGGTTCCGTCTGCCAACTCATGAAGAATGAAGGATGAAATCAGATAGCCGGAAATGACAAAGAAAATATCCACGCCGAAAAAACCACCCGGCAAGATCGCGGGATTGACGTGAAAAATGACCACGCCCAACACCGCCAGCGCTCGCAGACCGTCAATATCGGGGCGATAGGGAAAGGCAAAAGCGCGGTCAACGGGATTCGACATGGGCAATCACGGATTCGGCGCAGAATTTCAGGGAAGCTCCGGGAGGGGTTTTTCAGATGATTGCAGCAAGCAATACAGCAGGGCGCGGTTTTCCGTATTCAGTTCCGCGTCCGCGTCGTTGGGCGCGAAGTGGCGTTTGAAAGCGGTGATGGCGGCTGTGGGGTTGCGGGTGTCGTAGCCCAGCGCCTTGAGGCCGAGGAGGGCATCAAAATTTTCTGGCGGCGGGGGATAGGGCGGGTCGCACCAAAGGCCGAATCCGGCTTCGGCCAGTTGTCGCCAAGGGAACAGGGCGCTGGGATCGCTTTTCCTTTCCGGCGCGATGTCGGCGTGACCGCGGACATTGGGGGGGGTATTGGCTTGGCGGCGCGGGTGGTCTGACACCATGGCTATGCGCGTCTCAATCTGGGCGGGCGGGACGGGTTCGCTGCCGGTGTTGTCCAGTTCGATGCCGATGGAAGCGGAATTCATGTCCGTCTGTCCGCTCCACATGGACGCGCCCGCGTGCCAGGCACGCTGGCTTTCATCCACCAGTTGCAGCGCCTGACCATCACGCCCAATCAGGTAATGACTGCTGACGCCGGAAAGCGGGTGGGTCAGCACAGCCAGCGCGTATGCCAGCGTATCGTTGCTGGTGTGATGCAAAATCACGTAATTGGCGCGGCGCGGCTCGAAATTGGGTGAAGGCCGCCATAGGGCGGCGGCGCTGCCCAAGCGCGGCTGTAGCGGGACGCAAGCGGCCTGGAGCAAACAGCCAAGGAGGAGAAGCGGATACCAGAACCCGCGCCGAACGCCGCCCGATGCCGCCGACCGGATGAAAGACAACGCCTGCATGAATACGCATCCGAAAAAACCCGGATTATAACGGTCAGGGAGAGGGAGCAAGGGTTTTGGGAGGGGCGCCCGTTCCCTTCCTCCCCTTCCAGGAGAGGGAGAAAAATGCCCTGCCTGTCCGTCTTTCATTGCGCAGCCATTGTCACCGTGTTGTCATGATCTGTGCGTAGCCTCCTGTTGTAGAAACGCAACGAACCGCCGTTTTACGGGAAAACCTGTTTTTTGCGTTTTGTTTCGCGGCGCACTTATTCTTTTTCTTGATAAGATGCGCCGCGAAGTTTCCGAAGCCCCGTTGCTTCTTCCGTCTGACAGAAAGGCGCGGCGCTTCGCTTTTTGGCCTTGATAAGGAGATTATCATGCAGAAAAAATGCATTGCGCTCGCCGTTGCCGCTCTGGCTTCCGGCGCGGTTTTCGCCCAATCCAACGTGCAGATTTATGGTTCGGTGGATGTGGGTTTCTCTCATCGCGGTGACAATGTTAACGATGACATTGGCAGCCAGAACAAGATTGACGATGGCATCTCATCCGGCAGTCGCCTGGGCTTTAAGGGTACGGAAGACCTGGGTAACGGGCTGACGGCGCTGTTTACCCTCGAAACCGGGTTTGCGGCGGATACCGGCAATTTGCGCCAGAGCGGTCGCCTGTTCGGACGGCAAGTCTTTGCGGGTTTGACCGGCAATTTCGGCACGGTCATCGCTGGTCGTCTCTATACGCCGCACTACTCTTTCCTCGGCGCCATTGACCCCTTCAAGGGTGGCACGGTGGGCATGTATCGCAACGTATTCGCGGCGGGGCTGGATGCAGGCGGCGAGAACCTGTTCGACCCCACACGCGTGGATAACGCCGTCGCCTACGTTTCGCCCAGCTTCGGCGGGTTCAACGTGACGGCGGCTTATTCGACCAACGCCCTTGCGCAAGAAACGGCGGGCAATGATGATGACAATACCGTGATTGCTCTTCTGCCCCGTTACACCAACGGCCCCATTGATGTTGGCGTCTCTTACCATCGCATCGAGAATGAAGCCTCTCATGTGCTTGATGTCGTCAATTGGGCAGTCGGCGGCACCTATGATTTCAAGGTAGTCAAGCTGGCGGCGTTCTATGACAAGAATAAAGAAAAGGTCAGCGATGCCACCCTGAAATCCTGGCTTCTGGGCGTAACCGTGCCGTTTGGCAAACACGCCATCCAGGCTTCCTACACGCAATCCAAGCTGGATGAGGGAACGAGCGCCAGCGCGGGCAAGGCCAAGCAATATGCTGTGGGCTACACCTACGCGCTTTCCAAACGCACCAATTTTTATGCCGCTTACTCGGACATCAACAACGACAATGAAGACGGCAGCAATACCAACAAGGTCCGCCGCCGCGCCGCCACTGGCGACTCCAGCAATGGCGGCGAAGGCTACCAGAACGGCTTCAACATCGGCCTGAAACATACCTTCTGATTGCTTTTTTCCTCCAGAACGGAAGGCTGCGGCCTTCCGTTTTTTTGCGCCCTACGTTTCCGCTATCCGTTCGCGCACCAGTTGAATGTGCGTTTTCAGGGTGTAGCGCAGGTCGGTGAAGGAGAGCGGCACGGGGGTGCGGTTGGCGTCGGCTTCGATGGCGTCGAGGCGCGCCATGAAATCGGCGTGGGTTTCCGGGGAAAGCGTTCCAAGGCGGCGGCAGCGCAAGAGGTCGTTTTCCAGAAATTTGAGTTCGCCATAGACGCGGCAGATGCGCGAACGGACGCGCCAGCTGTAAATCGCGGGCGCAAAGCGCAGCATGGGCAGCAGGAGGGTCAATAACGGCAGGGCGAGAATCAGGAAACGATCCGCCAGCACCGCTAGCCAGAAGGGCATGTAACGCTGCAAAAACGGCGGGCCGGAGGCGTAAAAGCGTTCGGCGGCGGCGGTCAGCGGAAAGTCGCTGTTCCGGTAGGCGGGAAACTCACCCGCCTCCTGAAAAAAGCCGCTGCCGCCATGCACTTCGCGCAAGGCGGAAAGCATCAGCGATTGCAGCGCCGGATGCAGGTCTTCCCGTATCGCCAGATTGGCGGTAGCCGCCAGCAACTCGGTATCCTGCGGCGGAAAGTTGTAGGCGAGATCGACGCCGCCTTCCGGCATCGACAGGCGAAACAGATAGGGGAAATGTCGGTGATAGGCTTCGGCGCGGTTGAAGCTCATCAGGCGAATGCCGGATGAGCGCAACAACACCTGCACAATGGGCGATTCCGGCGCGGCGATGATGAACAGGGCGTCAATCTCGCCTTGCTGCAAGGCGCCGGCGGCGGCGAATTCATCCTGTGCGCGCGTCGTCGGGCTTATTTGCGCGGTTTTTTCCGTGATGTCGTTGGCGGAAAGCAGCCGATAGGCCAGCGCATACACGCTGCTGTTTTCCTGGATCACCGTGATGCGTTTTTGCGTCAGGTCGGTCAGACGTTGCGGATATTGACGGTTTTTGCCGTCGCGCGCGAAGACCCACAGCGGCTCATAGAAGGCGCTGCCCAGCGTGTAGAGTCCTTGCCAGTTATCCCGGTCTTTCCAGTTGCTCGCCACGCCGCCCTGCACAAAGGCAATGTCGGCCTCGCCCTGACTCAGGCGCAGCAGGTTTTCGCCGGAACCCTGCGAAGGACGCAATTCCAGCGTAATGCCATTACGCGCGAAAATTTCCTGGTAGCGCAGGGCGAAGGCGTGGTACAGCCCGTCTTCGCGTCCGGTGCTCATGACGATGTGACGCGGCGGCGCGGGTTTAACAAAATGAAATGCCGCGCCGAAACCCAACAGCAGCACCAGCGCCAGCGGCCAGGCGGTGATCAGCGCCTCACGCCAAGTCAGCCAGCGTTCGCGGGCGTGTTGCAACTGGCGGCGTAGTTTCAGGGCGCGGGATTCTTTTTTCAACATGGCGCCATGTTAATCGAGAAAATCGGTTAACAGCCGATTGAGAAAATTGCGACCCAGGGGCGTGGGCGCGACGCGATCCGTTTGCGCCTGCAACAAACCCGCGTCGGCAGCGGCCTGCAGGCGCGGCAGCAACGCGGCAAAGGCAAGCCCCGTGCGTCGTTCGTATAACGAAGGCGTAAAACCTTCGGCAAGACGCAGGGCGTTCAGCAAAAATTCAAAAGGCAGGGCTTTGGCGGGCACACACTGCGCGGAATGTACGGCATTACCCGCAGCGACGGCGCGCATGTAGGCGTCGGGATGTTGCGCGCGCGTTTCCCGGACGACCTGCCATTCGCCTGTCTTCGCATGGCGGCTGATCTTGCTGTGCGCTCCCGCGCCCAGACCCAGATAATCGCCGAATCGCCAGTAATTGAGGTTGTGTCGGCAGGTGTTTCCGGGGCGTGCGAAGGCGGAGGTTTCGTAATGCGTAAATCCCGCCGCCGCCAGCCGTGCCGCGATGGCTTCGCCCATGTCGGCGCAGGCGTCCGCGTCGGGCAACGGCGGCGGTTGGGCGGCGAAGCGGGTATTGGCTTCCAGCGTCAGTTGATAGCAGGAAAGATGCGCGGGGGAAAAAGCGAGCGCCGTTTCCACGTCGTCCAACGCTTCGGCAAACGTCTGATTCGGCAGGCCGTACATCATATCCAGATTCACGCGCCCGAAATGGCGAATTGCATGGGCGGTCGCCCGCAAGGCGGCGTCGCGGTCATGAATGCGCCCCAGCGCGGCAAGCCGCACGTCATTAAAACTTTGCACACCCAGAGAAAGGCGATTGATCCCCGCCGCGCGAAAGTCCGCAAGCTTTTCCTCCCCGCCTTCCAGCGCGCCGGGATTGGCTTCCAGCGTAATCTCGATGTCATCGATCCGCGGCGCGCGGGCGCAAATGCCCGTCAGCAGATCGTGGATGCCTTCAGCGGAAAACAGGCTGGGCGTACCGCCGCCGATGAAAATACTGGAGAGTGTTCGTCCCGGAATTTGCGGCAACGCCATGTCCAGATCCGCCAGCAATGCCGCCAGATAGTCGCTTTCCGGCAACGCGCCTTGCAGGGGGTGCGAATTGAAATCGCAATAGGGACACTTGCGAACGCACCAGGGCAGGTGAAGGTAGAGGGCGATCACGACCAGGATCAGGAATCGGATAATTCGCAGCAGTTTAATCGTTATTTCCACGTTAGAATGCGCGGTTTTCCAGTTCGGGGAGGCTCACATGCTTGTTGCCGCCAACATTACCATGCAGTTCGGGGCCAAACCCCTGTTCGAGAACATCAATGTCAAGTTTGGCGAGGGGTTCCGCTACGGCTTGATCGGGGCCAATGGCGCGGGTAAATCCACTTTCATGAAAATCCTGTGCGGGTCGCTGGAGCCTTCGGCGGGCAATGTTTCCAAAGACAGCGAGGAGCGCATGGCCTATCTCCGGCAGGATCAATTCGCTTTTGAAGACATGCGCGTTCTCGATGTGGTGATGATGGGGCACGAGGAAATGTGGGCGTCGGCGCGGGAAAAGGACGCCATCTACACCAATCCGGAGGCAACGGAACAGGATTACATGCGCGCCGCCGAACTGGAAGGCAAATTCGCCGAATATGACGGTTATACAGCGGAGGCGCGCGCCGGCGAATTGCTGTTGGGCGCGGGCATTGCCGGGGAATTGCATGACGGCCCCATGCGCGCGGTCGCGCCGGGCTGGAAATTGCGTGTGCTGCTTTGTCAGGCGCTCTTTGCCAACCCCGATATCCTGCTTCTGGATGAACCCACCAACAATCTTGACATCGACACCATCCGCTGGCTTGAGGATGTTCTGAATCAGCGCGAATCAACGATGATCGTCATCTCGCATGACCGTCATTTTTTGAATCAGGTGTGCACCCACATGGCCGATCTGGATTACGGCAGGCTGACCGTCTATCCTGGCAATTACGACGATTTCATGGAAGCCTCCAGTCAGGCGCGCGCGCGCCAGCAGGCGGCGAACGCCCGCGCCAAGGATAAAATCAGCGAATTGCAGGAATTCGTGCGCCGTTTTTCCGCCAACAAGTCAAAGGCCAAACAGGCCACCAGCCGTTTAAGACTTATCGACAAACTGAAGCCGGAAGACGTCAAGCCTTCTTCGCGCCAGTATCCGTGGATACGCTTTGAATTCGAGGAGAAGGAAAAACTGCATCGTCAGGCGGTGGAAGTGGAAAATCTTCTGTTCCAGTATGACGGCAGCGACAAGACCTTTTTCAACCGGGCGAGCTTTACCATCAACGCAGGCGAAAAAATCGCCATCATCGGCGAAAATGGCGTGGGCAAAAGCACTTTGCTGAAACTTCTGATGGGCGAACTCACTCCTGCGACAGGCAGCATCAAATGGGCGGAAAAGGCGCGTCCCGGCTATTACGCGCAGGATCACGCCGCCGAATTCGCCAGGGATGTTCCGCTTACGGAGTGGATAGGCGACTACGCCCGCGCCGGCGCGTCGGACGCAAATGATCTGGAAACCCTGGTGCGCGGCACACTGGGGCGGCTGCTGTTTTCCGGAGACGAACAGAAAAAGCCGGTCAAGGTCATCTCCGGCGGCGAGCAGGGGCGCATGTTGTTCGGTAAGCTGATGTTGCAGAAAAGCAACGTGCTGGTCATGGACGAGCCGACCAACCATCTGGACATGGAATCCATCGAGGCCCTGAACACGGCGCTGGATTTGTACAAAGGGGTGCTGGTGTTTGTCTCGCATGATCGGGAATTCGTCTCCAGTCTTGCGAACCGTGTTTTTGAGATTAGAATGGATGGCGCTTTGCTGGACTATGCAGGCGCTTACGAAGCGTATCTGGAGGCTCGCGGTGATGTGGTATAGTGCCGAGGTACAGGAGTGGGCGCATCCTCTGATTAACGTTTTCACCATCCGGGAGGCATCATGAGAATCAAGGCGAGGGTTTTAGTGTTGATTGGTCTGGCCTTGCTGGGCTTAGTTATTGTGGCGGCCATTGGCATCAACAATTCCAATGGTGACGCGGAGCTCATCAAGCACATGAGCGAAAACCAGGTGCCCCGCACCATTGCCGTGCTGGAGATCAGCGGCAAGGTCAATGAGGAAGTGCGACGCGCCTATGAGATCCTCAGCAAAAATAGTCTGCCCTTGAATGAGCAGGTTCAGGAACTGCAACGCATCCTGCCCCTGAAGCGCGCGGCGGACGCAGCGCTACGCGAGAATCTCGACCTCTATGAGAAGTTGGACAGACCGGCGAAAGCCACGGAACTGTACGACAAGATGAAGGCGACGATGGTGGCATGGGGGCCGGTGCTCGTGGAAGGGCATACCCGTCTGCTGGAAGAGGGGCTTGCCAACCCGACGGCGGAAAATCTCGTCGCCATGTACGGCAAGATACTGGAAGGCAACATGCAGGTGCGGGAAAAAACGCCCCTGCTGGCGGAACAACTCAACGAGATGATGAGTTACAACACCCAGCGCACGGTTGAAGACGCTGCTGAATCCGAACAAAGCTCGCACAGCGCGCTGGTCTGGCAGATTGTCATCTGCGTCCTGTTCTTCCTCGGCCTGGCGATACTGGGGTACTTTACGCTGGGTGCGGTGGTCAAGCCGATAGAGACGGTGCGCAACACCACCGTGCGGATTGCCAGAGACAATGATCTGCAGGCGCGGGTGGATTATCGCGCCAGCGATGAAGTGGGCGAGATGGTGGAGGCTTTCAACGGCATGTTGGGCAAATTGCAGGCTTCCTTCCAGGACATCACCGGGCGGGTGAAGGAAGTCAATGAGGCGGTGAACAATTTTTCCACTGCCGCGCAGCAGGTTGCCGCCAGTTCCGCCAGTCAATCGAGTTCGACTTCGGCGATGGCGGCTTCGGTGGAAGAGATGACGGTTTCCATCAACACGGTCGCCAGCAGCGCTGGCGACGCGCAGAGCATTGCCCGGCACGCGGGCGAGACGGCGAGCGAAGGCGGGGAGATCATCGAGCGCACTGCCGCCGAGATGGGTTCCATCGCCGAAAGCGTGACGCAGGCTTCCAAGGTGATTCAGACGTTGGGAGAGGAGTCCGAACAGATTTCCAGTGTGGTGCAGGTGATCAAGGAAGTTGCCGACCAGACGAATCTGCTGGCGCTGAACGCCGCCATCGAAGCGGCCAGGGCCGGGGAGCAGGGACGCGGTTTCGCGGTGGTGGCGGATGAAGTGCGGAAGCTGGCGGAACGCACGGCGCAATCGACGGGCGACATCGGCGCCATGATTGGCAAGATTCAGGTTGCCGCCAAGGAGGCCGTGAATGAAATGGGTCGCGTGGTCAAGCAGGTGGATGAAGGGCGGGTGCTGGCGCAACAGGCGAACGAGCGTATCCACGCCATTCACGATGAGGCCAGCAAGGTGTCGGACGCGGTGACGGAGATTTCCAACGCGCTGAAAGAGCAAAGTCAGGCGAGCCAGGATATTGCCAGGCATGTGGAAAGCATCGCCCAGATGACGGACGAAAACAACGCCGCCGCTGAGGAAGCGGCAAGCGGCGCGCAGCGCTTGGACCAACTGGCGCAGGAAGTCGCGGCGACCCTGGCGCAGTTCAAGGTGTAATTCAACCACCCTTCCCTTTCATTCACGCTCTCCCTCACAAGGGGAGAGGGCGTGAAAAGGAGGAGAGGGCGTGAATAAAAGGGGAGAGGGTCAGGCGTGAAGGAAGGGGAGGGAACTATGGTAAAAAGGCGCGTATATTTTGTTGCGGCGCGAACCGCCGACTTTTTCTGATCCCTGACCTCTGAACATGACTGAACAAGAATTCAACGCGCTGGCAAAACAGGACTTCAACCGGATTCCGGTGACGCTGGAAACCTTTGCCGATCTCGATACGCCACTCTCCATCTACCTGAAACTGGCGAACGGCCCTTACACCTATCTCCTGGAATCCGTGCAGGGGGGCGAGCGTTTCGGGCGCTATTCCATCATCGGCCTTGCGGCGCTTACCCGCATCGCGGTTTATGCCAACAAGGTGCTGGCGCTTACCGGTCCGCGCATCGCCGAACAGACGGAAACCGTGAATCCACTGGACTTCATCGCTCAATTCATGACCCGCTTCAAGGCGCCGCCCGCAACCGGGCTGCCCCGTTTTACCGGCGGATTGGTCGGCTGTTTTGGCTATGACACCGTGCGCTATGTGGAGCCGAGCCTTGACAAAGGCCGCCGCGCGGATGATTCCGGCATTCCTGATATCCTGCTCCTGCTTTCGGAAGAACTGGCGGTGGTGGATAACCTCACCGGCAAGCTCACCCTGATCGTCTACGCCGAACCCGGCGTCCCTGGCGCGTACCGGAAGGCGCAGGCGAGAATCCGCGAATTGCTCGCCAGATTGCGTCAGCCGATCGCCATTCCTTCCGAAACGCCCGTCGCTTCGTCAGAGGCGGCATCAACTTTTGGCAGGGAAGCCTTTCAGGCCGCTGTGCAAAAAGCCAAGGATTACATCACCGAAGGCGACATCATGCAGGTGGTGCTCTCGCAGCGCATGGAAAAATCCTTTGCCGCCAGCCCGATGGCGCTCTATCGCTCGCTCAGGAGCCTCAATCCTTCGCCCTACATGTTCTATTTCGATTTCGGCGATTTTCATGTGGTTGGCGCGTCGCCGGAAATTCTGGTGCGTCTGGAACAACAGGGCGAAGGCGAAAAGCCGACGCAAAAAGTCATCCTGCGTCCCATCGCCGGAACCCGGAAGCGTGGCAAGACCGACGCCGAAGACGAAACCCTGGCAACGGAACTCCTGAACGACGAAAAAGAACGCGCCGAACATGTGCAGTTGCTTGATCTGGGACGCAACGATTGCGGGCGGGTGGCGCAAATCGGCAGCGTGCGGGTGACGGAGAAAATGATCATCGAACGCTACTCCCACGTCATGCACATGGTCTCCAACGTCGAAGGCGTCCTTGCGCCGGGGCTTTCCGCCGTGGATGTGCTGAAAGCCAGCTTTCCGGCGGGCACGGTCTCCGGCGCGCCCAAAGTGCGGGCAATGGAAATCATCGACGAACTGGAGCCGATCAGGCGCGGCATTTACGCCGGTTCCACCGGCTATCTGGATTTTCACGGCAACATGGATCTGGCGATTGCCATTCGCACCGGCATCATCAAGGACGGCAAGCTCTACGTGCAGGCCGGCGGCGGCATTGTCGCCGACTCCAACCCCCAGGCCGAATGGGAAGAGACCCGCAACAAGGCGCAGGCGCTGCTGCGCGCCGCCGAACTGGCGGAAGCGGGACTGGATACCCGTCTCGATTCCTCTCCGGCATGAACGCGGGGCAATCGCGTGAATGCCATTGAAATAGTAGGGAACGCTTTCCGCCTTGCCGCGAAACATGTCATGCGGCTGGCGTGGGCATGAGCGGGAAGTTACATACGAAGAGGTGAATTCGATGTCATTAAAAAAATTTTTGCCGCCCTGTGTTGTGTGGCGATGCTTTGCGGTTTTGGCGGCGCCGAAGAGATCATTCAGGAAAGCGAGGGCGCAATCGTGCGCGAGGGCAGGGAAATTGTCTACTACCAAGCGCTGGAGGGCTATATTTTGCGCTACGACCCCGAGGCCAAAAAGCTCGTCATTTTCACGCGCGAAGGACAAAAGCGCGTACAGGCAATCGATGGTATCGAAAGCCTGCAAGATGAAATTCCCCGCTTCTATTGCATCGACATCAACATGGACGGGTTTGAAGACATCGCCTACACGACGGATTGCGGCTACAACTGCGCCGCCGCCTACCTTGTTTTCGACCCGGAAAGCGCCCGCTTCATTCCCAACGCGGTGGATCTTTTCGTGCAGTCCATTGATTTTAATGAGGACGCCAGGATTTTCACCACCCATACCGCGACGAGCTTGTTTGACTGGGTGGAAAAAATCTATGCCCCCGATGGTCATGATTTTCCCGTCTTGCAGGAATACCGGCGCAATGTGGATGACGAAAACCATATTCAAGGGGAGTTCAGGCTTGCGGAAGATTTTGAGGCGGTAAGCAAGGAGGATGAACAGGCGCGTTTCAGTCTGCGCGTCGAGATTGGCTATCTATATGGCGAATATACGGGCGAAGCCGCCGACAAGGTTGGCGTGGTTATCTGGGGGAGCCAAAAGCAGCCCCTGACCTTCCGTCACGCCGAAATCCGCGAATACCGGACGGATGAAAACCCCAAAAGCGCGCGTTATTCTTTTGATGAATGGGAAAACGGAAAAACCACCGGCGAATACAGCTTCACCCTGGAAAACGGCGCGATCAAGGAAACCCGCTACATCCACTGGAAAGATCGGCAAATCTTCGATCTGGTCAAAAGGGTGGGGAAGTAAAGGGTGAGATCAGGAATTGAAGGAAAGCCCGCATGACAAAAACTTTCTTTGAACACCCCATTCGCTACCTTGTCGACGGAGGGCGCGACGTGAATGGAATTCAGAAGACAAATGTCAGAAATCAGAGGGATCAGCAGGGTACGATTCATCATGTCCGTTACCGGCGCCGACGAGCCGCATGGCAGGGCAGGTTCTCCGGGCAAGCTATCGCACGCCCTTGAAAGGAAAGGGCGGGAAAAGCCCTGATTTGCGGGGGTAAATATTATTTTAGGTTAATGCTGTATGCTAAAATAAAACGAATGCTTATTTTAGGTTGACACGGACATGCAACGAGGCGCGCAGGGCGAATATGTCACGATTTCCACCGTCGGTGAAACGGCGCGCGCCTTTGTGCCCGCGCCGCTGCCGCCTGTGCCGGGCATTGCCTGGACATCCGCGCTGCGGGAAAAATTTGATCGGGCATTGATTACCTTGGGGCGACTGGACAGCGTATCGGTACTGCTGCCGGACACGACGCTTTTCCTTTACACCTATGTACGCAAGGAAGCCGTGCTCTCGTCCATGATTGAAGGCACGCAATCCTCGCTTTCCGACTTGCTGCTACTGGAACTGGAACTGGAACCCGGTGTGCCGCTCGCCGATGTGCGGGAGGTCAGCAATTACGTTCAAGCGATGGAGCACGGTCTTCTACGGCTGAAAGCAGGGTTCCCCCTGTGCCTGCGGCTTTTCCGCGAAGTACACGGCATCCTGTTTTCCCACGGTCGAGGGAGCACGCAAACGCCCGGCGAATTCAGGCGCTCGCAAAACTGGATTGGCGGTACGCGCCCCGGCAACGCCGCTTTTGTGCCGCCGCCACCCGACCATGTCCAGATACGCATGGGGCAACTGGAACTTTTTTTACATAATGAGCCTGAAGCGACATCGGTGCTGGAGAAGGCGGCGCTGGCGCATGTGCAGTTCGAGACGATTCACCCTTTTCTCGATGGCAATGGTCGTTTGGGGCGCTTGCTCATCACCTTGTTACTGTGCGAACAAAAAGTGCTTTCCGCGCCGATGCTATATTTGAGCCTCTATTTCAAAACCCATCGCGCCCGTTATTACGAATTGCTGAATGCGGTGCGGGTAACGGGAGATTGGGAGATCTGGTTCGATTTCTTTGCGGATGCCGTCATCCATACCGCCACGCAGGCGGTGGAAACCGCGCAACAGTTGCTTGCGCTGGCAAAAGCCGATCAAACCCGCATTGCGTCGCTGGGTCGCGCCGCAGCCTCCGCCTTGCAGGTTCATCGCGCACTCATGGAACGCCCCATCGTCACCGCCGGTTGGCTCACGCAAAAAACCGCCATGACGGCAGCCACGGTCAACAAGGCATTGAAACATCTGGAACGACTGAACATCGTCCACGAATTGACGGCGCACAGGCGCAACCGCCTGTTCCGCTATACGGGCTATCTCGATATATTGAACCTGGGTACGGAACGGCCCGATTGAATCCTCGTCCCAACAGAGCCACGCCGTGCCCAAACCATCCGCCGCCAATAAAACCGTCGTCGCGCTCACGCATGACGATGCCCGCAAGAACATTCCCAGCGTCGAACTGGAGGCGGTATTGCGGGAAGAAGACCGGCGGATCAAAGACGTGATAAGGATGAATGAATGTCCTGAAGCCCCTGGAGCAAACGCAGGCCAGACCAAATGAAATGATACTCAATGTACACGCTCGCCTCTGACAGCGCCAATGGCAACAAAATTCTCCACAGCGTTTTGCCGCGATGAACGATTTTTTCACCGTCTACCTGCTCATCTGGGCAAGCGCCTGTTTGCTGGTGCTGGGTATTTTTGTCTATCGTTTCAAAACCTGCGACATTGTTCGGCGTGGTTACTGGCGATTTTTGTTTCAGCCTTGGAAACTCGTGAGCTTCGCGCTCGCGGCGGCAGGGTTGATTTTTATCGCGCCCTATACGGGCGACATGAGCTGGGATTATTACGATGCCGCCTTCATGGCTGTGTTGACCTTTGTCACCGCGCCGTGGGTCGTTGGCGTGTTGTACAAGACGATAAAAGGACAGCGTTCCGTTTGGGACGCCTATGTCGCCTTCTGTGTCTGGATGTTTTCCGCGAGCTGGTCGTATGACCTGTATCTGCTCCTGCGCGATGGCGGCTATCCCGCAACCTGGGCGGTCAACATCGGCGCGTCATCGGTGCTGTATCTCGCGGCGGGGCTGTTGTGGAATCTGGAATACCGGAATGACCGTGGCGTCATTTTCGCCTTTATGGAGACCACATGGCCGATTGTCCCGCAGCCTGCAGCGTTCTGGCGGATTGCGGGCTACGCCTTGCCTTTCATGCTCATTGCCGGTATCGCCATTTTGAGTTTTGTCGTGTAGCGACGGGTGTTTTACGCCTTTCTTTCCGGCGGTTCCGCACTCGTTTTTTGTCCTTCCCTCTCCTAATCGGGCTATCATTCGCCGTTTTCTGTTGCGTGGTGCGACAGCATTGAAGGGATCGGATGAGCGCGCTGGCGTTGGCAAAGACGGAGATGGCGGCGGGAGCGGCAGGGGTGGAGGTCGTTCCGGCGCTGGCGCGCATTTACGGGCAGCCGCTGGTCGAAATGCCGCAGGATTTGTATATTCCGCCGGACGCGCTGGAAGTCATGCTGGAGGCGTTCGAGGGGCCGCTGGATTTGCTGCTCTACCTGATTCGCAAGGCCAATGTCGATATTCTCGATATTCCCATGGCGTCCTTGACGCGGCAATATCTGGAGTATGTCGAGACCATGCGGGTGAAAAATCTTGAACTGGCGGCGGAATATCTGGTGATGGCGGCGATGCTGATCGAGATCAAGTCGCGCATGTTGCTACCCCGTCCCAAAGCGACGGGCGACGAAGACACAGCGGATCCGCGCGCCGAACTGGTGCGGCGGTTGATGGAATACGAGCAAATCAAGCGCGCGGCGCAAAAAATCAATCTGCTGGAACAGGCCGAACGGGATTTTCTCTGGGTGGAAACCTGGGTTGAAAAAGGGCTGATCAAGCATTACCCGATTGTTGGCCTGGAAGATTTACAGGCCGCCTGGCGCAACATCCTGCGTCAGTCCAGATTGCACACGCATCACCAGATCACGCGCGAGACGCTTTCCGTGCGCGAACACATGGGCATCATCCTGCGCTTCCTGCAAGCGCAAGGCGGGCATGTCGCTTTCGAGACCCTGTTCGACCCGCTGCTGGGCGTGTCGGTGCTGGTGGTGCATTTTATCGCCATGCTGGAACTGGCGCGTGAACGGCTGGTGGATATTGTTCAGGTTGAGGCGTTTTGTCCCATGTATATTCGTTTGACAACG